>CAYTWJ010000045.1:0-13826 GCA_964442055.1 uncultured Rhodospirillaceae bacterium
CGGCACCGGATTCATCGCGATCTACGCCTCGCAGGTGGCGGCCGAGGCGCGGCGGATGTCGGACGCGCTGGCGGCGACGCAGATGGCGCTGGCGCGCGAGCAGCAGCTCTCCGCGCTGGGCGGCCTCGCCGCCGCCGCCGCCCACGAGCTCGGCACCCCGCTCGGCACCATCGCGGTGGCGGCCAAGGAGCTGAGCCGCGAAGTGCCGCCGGGCAGCCCGCTGGCCGAGGACGTGGCGCTGATCGCCGGCCAGGCGGCGCGCTGCCGCGACATCCTGGCGCGCCTGTCGCGCCGCCCCGAGGACGAAGAGGGCGGCGAGGCCTTCAGCTTCCTGCCGATCGCCGGCCTGGTCGAGGCCGCCGCCACCACCCATCGCGACGCCGGGGTGCGCGTCGAGACTGTGCTGGTCGGCAGCGGCCCGCAGCCGGTGGTCGCGCGCAGCTCGGAGATCATCCACGGGCTCGGCAACCTGATCGAGAACGCCGTCGATTTCGCCCGCCAGCGGGTCGAGCTGCGCATCGGCTGGGACGAGCGCGAGGTGCGGGTCGAGATTCTCGACGATGGCCCCGGCATCAATATCGACGTGCTGTCGGCGCTCGGCGACCCCTACGTCACCACGCGGCCCGACGACGGCGGCATGGGCCTCGGCGTCTTCATCGCCAAGACCCTGCTCGAGCATACCGGCGCGCGGGTGCGCTTCGGCAACCGGCCGGGCGGCGGGGCGGCAGTGACGGTGACCTGGCCCCGGCGCCTGCTCGAGCGGCCGGCCGGCGCGTCGCTGTTGCCTTGAACGAGGCGCTGCGATACCTAACCGGGCGTGATGAACCCGACGACCCAGGGCCGGCCAGCGGCCGGCCGCCGTGCGGATGACTGAGCCGGATAAGGCCGCTCTCGCCGACAGGAGCCTGCTGATCATCGACGACGACGAGCCGTTCCGCCAGCGGCTCGCCCGCGCGATGGAGCGGCGCGGCTACGACGTCGAGACCGCGGACAGCGTCGCGCTGGGGGTCGAGCGCGCGCGCCAGCGGCCGCCCGCCTATGCGGTGGTCGACCTGAAGCTCGGCGACGGCAACGGCCTCGACGTCGTCGCGGCCTTGCGCGCGGCGCGGTCCGACACGCGCGTCGTCATGCTCACCGGCTACGGCAACATCGCGACCGCGGTGGCGGCGGTGAAGGCCGGCGCGGTGGATTATCTCGCCAAGCCCGCCGACGCCGACGAGGTCGAGCGGGCGCTGATGGCGACCCATCACGACAAGCCGCCGCCGCCCGAGCAGCCGATGTCGGCCGAGCGGGTGCGCTGGGAGCACATCCAGCGCGTGTTCGAGCTCTGCGACCGCAACGTTTCGGAAACGGCGCGCCGGCTGAAGATGCACCGGCGGACCCTGCAGCGCATCCTCGCCAAGCGCTCGCCGCAATAGCCCCGCCGCGGCAGCGGACGCCGGCCGGCGGTTGTGCTCTATTAACCTTTTGGCCGAGATAATCGGCCGCCGCAACCGGAGTTCCGCCATGCCCTTCGTGGCCCGCAACGACAAGGGCGAGATCGTTGCTCTTCATGCCCAGCGCGCCGAGGGCGCCGAGGAAGAAATCGGTCTCGACGATCCGGCCGTGCGCCGCTTCCTCGCCGGGGATGGGCCCGGCGGTACGCATCGGGCGGAGCTGCGCCACGACCTTGCCGCCTCCGACCTCGAACTGGTCCGCGTCATCGAGGATCTCGTCTATCTGCTGATCGACAAGCAGGTCATCGTCCTGACCGACCTGCCCAAGGCCGCGCGCGACAAGCTGTCGCGCCGGCGCGGCTTGCGCGACAAGTTGAACGACCTCGGCGGCATTGTCGGCGCCGGCGACGACGTCATCCTTCCCTGATCGGCAGATACGTGCGGCGATATGGCGTAATACGAACGCAATCAGAAAGCAGGAAATGCGTCGTTTTCGCCAATGAAAGTGTGGCTTTTCGGCAACATTCGGCCTGCGATCGGTTGCGGACCGCCCCCTTGTATTGACGCAGTTAAGACGAGTCTGTACCAATACGGCCAAGCACTTGGCTGATCAGCTAGAGCGGGGGAATGATCATGCGCCCATCCAGGTCGACTTGGGCCAGGTTCGCGAAATTCGCATTGTTGAGTGCAACGAGCGTTCTCGCCCTGGCTGCGGCCGGCGGGGCCGCCGAGGCGCAGTCGCTGCAGGATGTCGTGCGCCTGGCGATCACTACCAATCCGCGCGTCGGCATCGTCGCCTCGAACCGCGAGGCGACGGAGCAGGAACTGACCCAGGCGCGCGGCCTGTGGCTCCCGCAGGTCGACTTGGCGCTCGGCATCGGCCACGAGTGGACCAACGATCTTTCGACCCGCGCCAGGGACAAGGACAGCGCCTCGCTGACCCGCCAGGAGGCGTCGGTGACGCTGATCCAGCGCGTCTTCGACGGCTGGGAGGCCGATAGCGAGATCGCCCGCCAGAAGTTCCGCGTCGAATCGGCGGCCAACCGCGTCTACGAGACCGCCGAGTTCCTCGGCCTCGACGCGATCCAGGCCTATCTCGAAGTGGCGCGCCAGCGCGAGCTGCGCACTCTCGCCGAGAACAACGTCAAGGTCCACCAGGACATCCTGGGGTCGCTGCGCGAGCGGCTGCGCGCCGGCGGCGGCAGCCGGGCCGATGTGGCGCAGACCGAAGCGCGCCTGGCGCGCGCCCGCGCCACGCTCAGCCAGACCGTCAACGACCTGCGCGATGCCGAGGCGCTGTACTTGCGCGTCGTCGGCCAGGCGGCCGGCAACGTCAGCCGCCCGGCGCTGCGCCCCGCCGACCTGCCGCCGAGCCTCGACGCCGCCGTCGAGCTGGCGGCCAAGCAGAACCCGACGGTGCAAATCTACGAATCCGACATCAAGGTGTCGGACGCCGAGGTCGACCTGGCCGAGGCGCGCTTCTTCCCGCGCGTCAACATCGAGGCCGACGCGACCTACAACGACAACCGCGACGGCATCGAGAGCTGGGAGCGCGGCGGCTCGGTGATGCTGCGGCTGCGCTGGAACCTCTACCGCGGCGGCATCGACACCGCCAATCGCCGCGAGGCGGTGTCGCGCCTGGGCGAGACCAAGAACCGGCGCTACAACGCCTTCATCGAATCGCAGGAGCAGATGCGCAAATCGTGGAACGCCCTCGAGGCGTCGCGCGAGCGCGTCGGCTCGCTCAACGACGCGGTCAAGTTCAACGTCGAGACGCGCGACGCCTACCGCCAGCAGTTCAGCGTGGCGCAGCGCAGCCTGCTCGACGTGCTCGATGCCGAGAACGAGCTGTTCGTCTCGCGCGGTCAGCTGATCTCCGCCGACTTCAACGTGCTGTCCTCGTCCTACCGCGTCATGGCGGTGGCCGGCACGCTGCTGAAGAATCTCGGCGTCCAGGCGCCGGCGCAGAGCAACCCGGCGGTCAAGTCCTGGAGCGACGACATCCTCCAGTAACCGTTTGAAATAGCCGGATATTCGAGGGCGCGGCGCGAGCCGCGCCCTCTCGCTTTCGCGGACCTCGTCCGTCAGGGGATGGACGCAGCGCTTGCGTCCTGCTATCAGTTGAGGTCGGCTGGAGGAAGCTCCGGGCCGGGCGTGCAAGGCCGAGGACGAGGCGATGGCTGCAAAGGCGATGGCCGCAAGGTCGGAGTCGGACGGCGTGGCAGCGGTGCCGCCGCTGGTCGACGACGGCTTGGCCCTGCCGGCGATCGCGCCGGCGGGCGCGGCGCCGCGCGCCGACGCCGTCGTGCTGCGCCTCGCCGATCTGCTGCCCGACGCGCAGGGCGAGCTGGTCGTGCTGGGCGGCGAGGGCGTGCCGCTCGAGGTGATCGCCGACCATGCCATCGCCGACGCGGGCGTGGCGCCGGTCCATGTCACCGCCGCCGGGCTCGACGTCACCGGGCTCGCCTACTGCACTTTCGACAACGGCATCACGCTCTACTACAGCGGCGACGTGACGCTCAGCGCCGTCGCCTGAGCGGCCCTTTTCCCGATCTGAAAATCCAGACCGTCGCGCCGCCCCTCAGTCGCGCTGCGCTTCGGCCAGCGCCGCGCGTCGCACGTGGACAACCGCGCGCTCGTCGGCGAACAGCCGCTGCCAGCCGTCAAGGCGGTCGAGCATGGCGACGATTGGGGTCTCCGGGTAGAACAGCGTCCAATCGATCCGCCATTTTTCCAGCAGCACCGCCAAGCGGTCCGGTGCGCGCAGCAGCACCGCCGCGTGGTAGTCGCGCACCAGGTCGGGGTCATAGATTTCGGTGCGGTCGTCGATGAAGACGGGCACGCCGGCGCGGATCAGATAGCCGCCGAAATTGATGTGGTTGAAGACGCGGCCGAGCTCGGGGTGCCGCTGCACCGCGGCGACCGCGGCTTCCGGCGCGACCCATGCCGGATAGGCCACCGGCGCGTAGCGCGTCGCGGCGAACCCGCTCGCGGCCGCGAGCGCTACCGCCGCCGCGACGGCGGCGGGATGGGCGGGTCGTGCCAACCCGCGCATGAAACCGTCGAGGCCCGTCGCCTGGCGCCGCCGCGCCGCGAAGGCCGCGAGCTGCGGCGCGAGCGGCGCGACGACGATCAGCGGCGTCAGCACCATCATCGTCGCGACGAAGCGACTGTGGCTCAGCGCCAGGTGCAGCAGGACGACGAGGAGGGCGATGCGGACCGGCGGCAGCCGGACGCCCAGCGCGAGCGCGGCGGCGCCGCTGCCGAGCAGCCACAGCTCGAACGCGCGGCCCCAGTAGCTCCGGAAGTTGGGTGACCGCCATTCGAGGATCTGGTCGTTGGCGACATCGTTGGAGAACACGCCGTAAGAGAGCAGCGCGCCATCGAGACCGAGCGGGGTGACGAGCGAGGCTGCCATGACGAGAGCGAGAAAGGCCGCCCAGACCCGGGCGAGCGCGATGCGCCGCGGCCAGTCGCGCGCCGATACCACGGCGTCGAGGGCGAGCAGGCCGGCGATGGATATGCCGAGCGGGAAGCCGCCGTGCAGGTTGGCCCACAGCGTCGCCAGCGGCACCAGCTTGAGGCTCGGGCGCCGGCCCTGATCGACGGCCTCGACCAGCTTGCCAACCCAGAAGACGAAGATCGGCAGCGCGAGCAGGTGCGGCCGGGCCAGCGCGTGGCTGGCCAGGCCGAGCAGGGCGAAGAGCGCGGCGAACAGCGCGTACGCCGGCTCGATCCGGGCGAGCAGAAAGCGGACGAGCAGCGCCATCGCCAGCGCCGCGAGCGCCGCCGCCAGCGTCACCAGGCCCGCCGTGCCGCCGGCGCGGTAGGCCAGCGCGAGGACGACCTCGGAGAGCCATTCGAAGGGGTGCCAGGGCGCGCCCGGCGCGGTGAACGAGAAGGGATCGCCGCGCGGGATGATGCCGCTCTCGAGGATGAGCTCGCCGGCGCGCACGTGCCATAGCGCGCCCGGGTCGCCAAGCAGCCAGCCGGTCTTCAGCCCGGTGAGGAACAACAGGACGAAGGTGACGGCCGCGACCAGCAGCGGCAGCGACGCCAGGTTGCGCTCGTCTCCCCGCACGGCCGCGTTCACGGCTGCGGCCGGGGCGCGGCTGCCGCGGCGGCGCGCGGCAGGGTCAGCCAGACGACGCAGGCGAAGGCCTCGCCGCGGCGCCGGCGCAGGGCGACGAGCCGCCCTTCGGCCGCCAGCACGCGCCCCGGCGCCAGGTGCAGGAAGCGCGCCTCGGCCTCGGCCGTCTGCCCCTGCACCAGCCGGCGCCAGACCTCGTTGAGCGGGCGGCGGGTGCGCACCTGGAAGACCTCGGTCAGCTCGGCGCCGATCAGCGGCGCGTGCCCCGGGCCGAGCCAGGCCCCGAGCGCGGCATTGGCGGCGACGATGCCCCGCTCGGGCCCGAGCACCAGCGCCGGGGCCGGCGCCGCGCCGACCAGCAATTCGAGATTGGCCGCGCTGGCGCCGAGCGCGCCGGCGGCAAGGGCGGCCTCGGCCTCGGCCATCAGATAGGCGCGCAGGCGCGAGGTCAGGTTGGCCGCGCCGCCGGGGCCAATCTTGGCGCCGCCCTCCAGCTCGGCGACGATCCGCCCCGGCCGCTTCTGGCGCCTTTGGGCGAATCGCTCGAGGACTCGCCAGAAGACCGGCTCGAGCCGCAAGCAATAGCGCCGTTTGTCGTGCTGCAATACGCGCGATTCGGCCCGCTGGTCCGCCAGGTTTATTTCTTGGTTAATATTGACCATTGCGCAGCTTTATTTACCGTCTTTTAACGACATTCGTAGTTAAGGCCGCCGGCCTTCGGCAAAACGCATACACTGTTATGTCGTTTCTGGCAAGCCCGTGCTTGACCGATGGCCCCCCGTTCAAGAAAATCCCAGTAGAAGTTTACCGATCATTAACCATTGCCGGCGGCAGGCCTTGCCGTCGGCCGGCGTGATCGACAGGGGACAAACCGGGCGGCCGAGAGACGCCGCCAAGTCGCAAGGAGAAGCAGCCGTGGCCGACGATCGCACCCAGGACATTTCGGTTGACGCGCAGGGTAACGCCGAAATCCAGCTTGCCCAGGCGGCGACGCCACAGGCGGCGGCGGTGGCCCGGCCCGGCGCCACGGTGACGCTGAACCCGCCGGCGGCGGGCGAGACGGTCCGCGTCCAGGTCCAGGCCGGCGACCAGATCCGGGTCAACTTCAACCCGGCCACGGCGCAGGTGGCGCTGCAGGACGGCGACCTGGTGCTGACCTTCCCCAACGGCGGCAAGATCATCCTGGTCGGCTTCGTCGCGGCGAGCGCCGCCGGCGTCGAGGGGGTCGAGGCGGCGGTGCCCGGCGTGCCGGCCGAGGGCGCGCTGCCCGGCGTCGAGGGCAAGCTGACCACGCTGATCCTGCCCGACGGCACCATCGTCGCCGGCAACGTGGTGGTGGCGCAGGTCGGCGGCCCCGGCGTTCCCGGCGTTCCCGGCGTCGGCCCCGCGGCGCCCGGCGTGCCCGGCGCGCCGATCACGCTCGAGACCGCGGCCGGGCCCGGCCCGGTGGGCGGCGGCGGCAGCGTCTACAGCGACGCCTTGGGCGACACCATCGGCGGCGTCGCCGACACCGGCCCGCTGGGGCCGACCGCGCTGCAGTTCCCCTCGCCGACCCCGACCGAGGGGCCGATGATCGTCGCCGAGGAGGAGGATCTGGTCCCCGACGCGGTCGACGACAACCCGACCGCCGACCCCGAGGTCGGCTGCCTGGTCGAGGAATGCGGCACCGTCGACGGCGGCGAGGGTGACCTTCAGCTCAACGCCACCGACGGCTCGGCGATCAAGACCACGCTGAGCGTCACCGCCGGCGACGTCATCACCTTCGACTGGTCGTTCGATGCCGACGACTATCTCAGCTACAACGACTTCGCCTTCGTCGTCATCGGCGACCAGGTGATCAAGCTCGCCGACATCGAGGATGTCGGCGACTACGGCTCGACCGGCTGGGCGACCTTCACCTACAACGTCACCGCGACCGGCGACCTCACCATCGGCTTCGGCGTGATGAACACCGGCGACGAGGCGCTCGATTCGCACCTGCTGATCGACAACCTCGAGGTCAACGGCTCGACGGTCCAGAGCTTCGAGAGCGGGGACTTCACCGGCTGGACGGTCTTCGGCGACGCCAACGTCGTCACCCTGCACGACGAGGGCGGCGGCTCGCCGACCGACGGCACCCACATGGCGGTGCTGACCTCGAACCCGGAATCCGACAGCGCCATCGAGGCCTTCTTCGGCCTGCCCGCCGGCACGATCGACGCCGTCTCGGCCACCGACGTCTCCGGCCCGCTGCCGCCCACCGTGTTCGAGATCGTCAGCTTCCTGCAGCAGTTCCAGGACGGCGGCGAGGGCTGCGACTGCACGCTGGAGCCGAAATACATCGGCGGCAACGTGCTCGACAACGACGTCCCCGGCGACGGCCCGCTGACCATCACCGGCATCTCCTTCAACGGCGACCCCGGCAGCGTCACCACCGACACCTTCAGCACCTTCACCTTCATCTACGCCAACGACGGCTCGTGGGGCCTCCTGTTCGACAGCGCCACCGGCGAATACCTGTTCGTCCTGGCCGGCCCGGTCGACCACCCGCTGCAGGGCATCGACGACATCAACGTCGCCTTCACCTACACGGTATCCGACATCGACGGCGACACCGACAGCGCCACCCTGACCATCTGCATCGAGGACGACGTCCCGACCTTCGACGGCGCCGAGGGCCAGACCTCGGTCGACGAGGACTGGCTGACCATCGCCGGCGGCGCCACCTTCGACGGCAACCAGGACAACGTCGCCTCGCCCGGCGACGACGGCGGCGACACCTCGGCCTCGGGCGCGTTCTACCTCGATTTCGGCGCCGACGGCTCGGGCTCGTTCGCGCTCGACGGCGTCACCGCCACCGACGACGACGACAACACCATCGATGTCTCGGCCGGCGGGCTGACCTCGCAGGGCGAGACCGTGCTGATCGACTACAGCCAGTTCGTCGGCGGCTACGGCGGCACCGTCTACGGCTATGTCGAGGGCGACGAGACCGAGGGCTTCGGCGACGGCGACCGCCTGGTCTTCACCCTGACGGTCGACGGCTGCGAGGGCTGGTACAACTTCGAGCTCCACGACAACCTCGATCATCCGGTCAATTCGACCGAGGACAACCTGCTGCTCACCTTCGCCTTCACCGCCACCGACGGCGACGGCGACACGGTGGCGGCCAGCCTGTCGATCGACGTCGACGACGACATGCCCGAGGGCGGCGAGGGCCGCGGCGCGATCAGCCACGACGAGACCGCCGGCGTCGACGGCGACGCCGACGACACCTCCGATCCGCTGCCGGCGGTGCTGGCCACCGCGATCTCAACCGAGAGCCTGAGCGAGATCGGCCACGCCGTCTCCAACGTCGCGGCGGCCGCCTCGTTCGGCGCCGACGGCCCCGACGGCCTCAGGCTGACGACCAGCGCGGGCCAGGACTTCGACGGCGAATCGAGCGGCCTCTACACCACCGACGGCCAGAACGAGATCTTCCTCTACACCGACGGCGGGATCGTCTGGGGCGTCGAGGGCGACGGCAGCGCCGCCGACCCCGAGGGCGACAAGGTCTTCGCGCTCCATCTCGAGCAGGACGGCACGCTCTGGCTGGTGCAGTTCGAGGCCATCTACCACGACGGCGCCGACACCAATTTCGACGGCGACGGCAACGACCACGACTCCAGCGCCGCGATGGCCGGCGTGGTCTTCCTCAGCGTCACCGACGGCGACGGCGACGCGACGGTGGCCGGCGACTCGCTCCTGATCTCCTTCCAGGACGACGGGCCGACCTACGAGGGCGGCGAGGGCGCGGTGGCGTTCGACGAGGACGACCTCGGCGCGCGCACCGGCTTCGCCTACCCCGGCAACGGCGACGTGGCGGCGGGCGATGATCTCGCCGATCCCTCGCCGCTGAGCGCTTCCGACAGCCTCTACATCGGCTTCGGCACCGACGGCCCCGGCGAAGTGACCGACGTGCAGCTGCTCACCCCGGTCGACTCGCGCGGCGACGCGGTCACCCTGTCGCAGGTCGATGCCGACACCTGGATGGGCGTGGCCGACGGGCGCGACGTCTTCCAGATCGACTTCGACCTCGCGGCCGGCACCTTCACGGTGACGCTGCTCGACAACCTCGACCATGCCGGCACCAACCCCGGCGACGAGGACAACCTGACGCTGTGGTTCTCGGTCACCGCCACCGACGGCGACGCCGACGAGATCACCCAGTGGTTCAGCGTCAACGTCGACGACGACATCCCGGTGCTCGCGCTCGCGGCGGAAGCGGGCGTGGCGCACGACGAATCGCCCGGCATCCAGAGCGACAGCCAGACCCAGGATGTCGACCCGTCGCTGCTGCCCGACATCGATTCCTCGATCGACATCACCGGCCTCGACCTGATCGGCCTCGCCAGGAGCGGCACCGGCCAGGTGACCTTCTCCTTCGGCGCCGACGGCCCGGCCGCGGGCGGCGGCGTGTCGCTGACCGACGGCAGCGGCAACAGCTTCGACGGCGTGCTGAGCAATCTCGACACCACCGCCGGCGACGACATCTACCTCTTCACCGACCCGCTCAACTCGACCCTGGTCTGGGGCCTGACCAGCAATACCTGGAGCGCCGACCCGGCCGACGTCGCCTTCGCCTTCTATCTCGATCCGGCGACCGGCGAGCTCTTCCTCGCCCAGTGGCAGGCGATCGCGCACAGTGTCGACGGCCCGACCGCCGATGACCACGACGACCTGGCCACGCTGCTGTTCGGCCAGGAGGACGGGGTCCACGTCACCGTCACCGACGGCGACGGCGACGCGGTCACCTCCGAGGGCACGCTGACCATCGCCTTCGCCGACGACGGGCCGGACGCGGTCAACGACCCGAACGTGACCACCGACGAGGACACGGCGGTCATCATCAGCGTGCTCGGCAACGACGAGCCCGGCACCGACGGCTATGGCACGCCGAAGATCACCGGCGCGAGCGACCCCGCCAACGGCAGCGTCGTCGTCAACGGTGACGGCACCATCACCTACACGCCGGACGCCGGCTTCGACGGCGTCGATACCTTCACCTACACCATCCAGGACGGCGACGGCGACACCGATACCGCGACCGTGACGGTGACGATCTCGCCGGATGTCGAGCCGCCGACGGTCGGCCTGACGATCTTCCAGGACGACTGCCTGACCGAGGACACCGAGGGTACGCTCGCCTTCACCGCCACGCCGGCGGCCGACGACACCATCACCGAGATCGTGATCTCGAACTTCCCGGCCGGCTGGACGGTGGATACGTCGTCGGTGGCGATCGCCGGGCTCACGCTTGGCGTCGACTACACCGTCAATTACAGCGCCGGCACGCTGACCATCACGGTGACCGGCGCCGGCCCCGGCGACGCGCTCAGCGGCACCGTCGACGTGACGCCGAACCCCGACAGCGACGTCGACGCCACGCTCAGCATTTCGGCCACGGCCGAGGACGGCGGCCTCACCGCCACCTCGACCCCGGTGCCGTCGCTGATCGCGGTCGACGCCGCCGTTGACGGCGGGCACACCATCACCCAGGGCACGGTCGAGGCCTCGGCCAACGGCTCGGTGGTGGGCCTCAACCTGACGCTCAACCCGCAGGCCGGCACCGTCGATGCCCTCAACGGCGGCGGCGCCGACACCGACGGCTCCGAGAGCATCACCACCATCGTGGTGACGCTGTCGGGCGACGCCGGGGCGACGCTCGGCTACACGCTGGGCGGGGCCACGCTCGACTCGCAGGTGGGCCAGGTCTACACCTTCAGCGGCACGCAGGCGCAGCTCGTGGCGCTGGTCGGCACGTTCACCGTCGATCCCTCCAACACCTTCGAGGGCTCGATCGGGGTGCAGATCGACGTGACCACCGAGGAGGCGGCGACGGTGGCCGGCAACCCCGACGCCGGCGACACCAACGGCGCGCACGGCTACGAGTGCACCGACGCCAACAACAGCCGCACCGAGACCTTCAACTTCTCGGTGCCGGTGGACTACGCGCCGCCGCCGACCGCCTCGGTCGCGGTGGACGGGGCCGACTGCCTGCTCGAGGACACCCAGGGCACGCTGGCCTTCACGGCGACGCCGCAGAGCGCCGGCGACTCGATCACCCAGATCGTCATCGCCGGCTTCCCCGGGGGCTGGACGGTGAACGCGGCCTCGGTGGCGCTGACCGGCACCTACACCAGCTTCACCGCCAACTACTCGGCCGGCACGCTGACCATCAACATCGTCGGCGCGACGACGGCGATCACCGGCACGGTCGACGTGACGCCGCCGGCCGACAGCGATGTGGACATCACGCTCAGCATCTCGGCCACGGCGGTGGACGGCGTGGCGTCCTCGACCTCGACGCCGGCCGACACGGATATCGTGGTCGACGCGGTCGCCGACACCGTCTCCGGCGGCTTCGGCGACGACGGCGACGGCGCGCACCTGTCGGCCACCATCTCGGTCTCCGACAGCGGCGATCCCGGTTCCGAGTTCCAGACCGGCGAAGTCGGCACTCTCACCGCCAGCGCCACTTTCGATGACTACACCGACGGGTCCGAGACCCACACGGTGACGATCACGCTGGCCGCCGGCTTCACGGCGGCCTTGGCCGCGGCGGGCACCGAGGACGGGTTCGCCTACACTTACAACAGCGGCACCGGCGTGATCGTGTTCACGGTTCCCGATGGCACCGGCTCGTTCAACGTCAGCTTCGGCATCACCAACGTGTCGGCGACGGCCGGGGACGCGGTGTTCAACATCGAGGCCAAGGCCGTCGAGGTGCCGACCGACGAGGAGTGCGACGCCGGCAACAACACCGCCACGGCGACCAACCAGGCGACCGTGACGGTCTTCGACCCGCAGGTCGAGATCCTCGACGGCTCGCTGACCACCAACACCAGCCAGTTCGAGCAGGCGGTGATCCTGAGCTTCGTCAGCCAGGAGACGCCCTGGTACTCCTACGCCAAGCTGTTCAACCTCAACGAACAGGGCCAGGAGGGCAACGTCGCCGAGCATACCGGCTTCCCGATCCAGACCGACGAGAAGTATTCGATCAGCCTCGAGTTCGCCTATTCCAACGCGCCGAGCGGCCTCAAGGCCATCGTCACCGACATGACGCTGGAGGGACAGACCGTCATCGCCAGCAACACCCAGCTCGAGCCGGTGGGCAACGCGGTCAGCGGCGGCAAGGATTTCGCCGTCACCGCGGTGATCACCCCGAGCACGTCGATCGACCAGGCCGCGACGTCGTCCACCGACGGCGTCGCCGGGACGCAGACGATCAGCGACCCGACCGTGGGCGTGGTGAATTACCTCTACGGCCAGGGCGGCGACGACGAGCTGAACGGCGGCGACGGGATCGACTTCCTCAATGGCGGGGCGCAGTTCGTTGGCGGCACCACCTATGACGGTGTCGATACGCTCAACGGCGGCGCCGGCAACGACATCCTGGTCTATGACCCCGACGACCACATCTTCGGCGGCGCCGGCGACGACGTGCTGCGCGTCGACCAGGGGGCGGTCGCGCTCTATCTCGACCTGATTGGCGACGGTGATATCGATGACGTGTATCCGATCGTCGATCTGCGCGGCAGGGACATCCACGACATCGAGGTGATCCTGATCACCGACGACTCGGTGGGGGTGGACGGCACCAGCGATCCGAATGCCGGCACGACGATTGCCTTGGATTACGGCGACGTGGTTGCCTATACCGACAGCGACAACGTGCTCTACATCGCCGGCAGCGACGGCGACGCGGTCAAGTTGACCGGCGGCAGCTGGCAGAATACCGGCACCACCGACAGCTTCGTCATCTACACCTGGACCGGGTCGGGCGATTCGGCGGTCGTGAAGGTCGAGGACAACGTCACCGTGGATCTGTCGTAACGGCGAACGCGACGGCGATTGCACTAACGAGGCGCCCGGGCACATCCCGGGCGCCTTTTCCCTTTCTTCACCGACGCGGCTATAAAAGGGCGCACGGCGCGTTGCGTTCGCGCGCCGCGTCCCGCCACCCGCGTCCAGCCCAAGGGGGAACCCACGCCATGGCCGACACCAACCCGCCCGCCGCCGGCGCCGCCGCGCGGACCGCGCCCAAGACCCGCCTCGTGCCCAGCCCGCTGCCGCCCGAGGAGATCTATGTCGACGGCGTCGCCGGCGCCATGGGCCGCGGCGGCGTGCTCAAGCTCGACCTCTACCGGGTCAGCGGCGTCGACCGCAAGACCGGCACCGAGACGCACCGCGTCAGCCACCGCCTGGTCATCCCCGCCGCCGCGATTCCTGAGCTGATGCGCGTCCTCCAGGGCACCGCCCAGGCCGCCCGCAAGGCCACC
>CAYTWJ010000046.1:0-4996 GCA_964442055.1 uncultured Rhodospirillaceae bacterium
GCGCGCACCGGGCGCGCACGCCGGCGCGGATGTCGGCATGGTCCTCGGCGGGCGGGGCGGGGTCGGCATCGGACATGGGCGCGGCGGCTCGGCTGGGGCTGCGGTCGAATCGCGAAGGGCGGGCAGGGACGGCGGCGCGGCACTATAGCATGAGCATGGCGTCGCGCGGGCAAGAGGACCGCCCTCGGTTGCCGCGCGGTCGGGCGCAATGGCATGCGCCGCCCTCTCGCCCCCATCCGCAGCGTGATACAATGATTGCGGCGCAGCGGATCGGCGGCGCCAGGATGGTAGCGTCACGGGTGGCGGGCCACGAGCCCCGCAGCAGGGAGAAGGAAATGGTCCGGGAAACGACCGCCAAGGGGCCCGAATGGGTTTGCACCGAGTGCAAGGAGCATTTCAGCCGGCTGCGCACCACCAAGGAGATGCCCCGTGTCGACGACATCACCGATGTCTTCGGCAAGCATCGCCAGCCGGCGACCAACATCTGCCCGAAATGCGGCGGCGCGCTGCGACTCGTCCGGCCCGGCGGATGAAAGGCAGCGAGCGCCCGTGCGGGCGAACCAACCGCGCGCTCTGCGAGTCTTGGCTAACCTGTTGATTTTAATGGTGGGCGGTACTGGACTCGAACCAGTGACCCCTGCGATGTGAACACAGTGCTCTACCGACTGAGCTAACCGCCCGCAGCCTTGGGCCGCAAAGGGCAAGCGTATAGGGAGGGGGGCCGGGCCTGTCAAGCAAGGGCGGCGAGCGCCGCGGCCAGCTCGTCGAAATGGTCGATCAGCCGGTCGCCGCCGAGCGCGGCGGCGGGCGTGCGGGTGTAGCCGAAGCTGACCACCACCACCGGCACGCCGGCGCCGCGCGCCGCCGCCACGTCGTTGGCGGAATCGCCGACCATCACCGCCTCGGCCGGCCGCGCGCCCATTTGCGCCAGCGCGCCGACCAGGTGCGCCGGGTCGGGCTTGCGCGCGGGCAAGCTGTCGCCGCCGACCACGGCGGCGAAGAACTGGCCGAGGCCGAGCGCGTCAAGCAGCTTGCGGCTGAAGCGTTCGGCCTTGTTGGTGCAGACGCCGAGCCGGCAGCCCGCCGCGCTGAGTTGGGTCAGCGCCTCGATGACCCCGGGGAAGGGGCGGCTGCGGTCGGCGAGGTGGGCGTCGTAGTGGGCCAGGAACTCGGCCACCGCCGCCTCGAATGCCGCCTCGTCGCCGACCCCGCCGCCGCCCTCTAAGCCGCGGCGGACCAGGGCGCGGGCGCCGTCGCCGATCATGGCGCGAATCGCCGCCGGCTCCACCGGCGGCCGGCCGCGGCGCGCCAGCATCCGGTTGAGCGCGTCGCAGAGATCGGGCGCGCTGTCGACCAGCGTGCCGTCGAGGTCGAAGACGATGGCGGTGCGGCGCAGGGCGGGCATGGTCACAACGGCAGGAATGCCACGACTTTGACGAAGACGAGCACGATGCGCTCGCCTTCCACAAGATGGGGATTGCCTGCGGCAAAGACGAGCCGGGCGGACCCGCGCCCTGAAATAGTCAGAAACATTGCTTGATTTGGCCCCGTTGCGGGGGGTATGGCAAATTCCCCGCCGCCGGAAAAGCCATTTATTTGCCCCGCCCGATGCCGTCGCCCCGACCTCTTGCCGTCATCGTCCTCGCCGCCGGGCAGGGCACGCGCATGAAGTCGGCCTTGCCCAAAGTGCTGCACCCGCTGGCCGGGGCGCCGATGCTGATCCACGTGCTCGACGCGGTCGCCGCACTGAGGCCGGCGCGCACGGTCCTGGTGCTCGCACCGGGCATGGACGCCGCGGCCGACGTGGCGGCGCCCTACGGGGCCGCCGTCGCCATCCAGGAACGCCCGCTCGGCACGGCGCACGCCGTGCTTGCCGCGCGGCCGCGCCTGCGCGGCTTCCGCGGCGACATCCTGATCGTCTACGGCGACACACCGCTGGTGCGCCCCGAGACGCTGCGCGGCCTGGTGCGCGCCCTGCGCGGCCGCCGCCAGCCGGCCTTGGCCGTGCTCGGCTTCCGCCCCGCCGATCCCGGCGCCTACGGCCGGCTGATCCTCGGCGCCGACGGCAGCCTCGAGCGCATCGTCGAGTTTCGCGATGCCGGCGCCGCCGAGCGCGCCGTGACCTTGTGCAACGCCGGCATGATGGCGGCCGACGCGGCGCGCCTCTTCGCGCTGCTCCCGCGCATCGGCAACCGCAACGCCAAGCGCGAGTACTACCTGACCGACGCCGTCGCGCTGGCCCGTTCCCGCGGCTGGGCCTGCGCCGTGCGCGAAGCCGCGGCCGAGGAGGTGCTCGGCGTCGACAGCCGGGCCGCGCTCGCCGAGGCCGAGGCGATCCTGCAGCGACGGCTGCGCGCGGCGGCGCTGGCCGCCGGCGCGACGCTGATCGCGCCCGAGACGGTCTGGCTCTGCCGCGACACGCGGCTCGGGCGCGACGTCGTGATCGAGCCGCACGTCGTCTTCGGCCCCGGCGTCGTCGTCGGCGACGACGTGCGCATCCGCAGCTTCTGCCATCTCGAGGGCGCGACGGTGGCGGCGGGCGCCATCGTCGGCCCCTTCGCCCGTCTCAGGCCCGGAGCGCGCGTCGGCACCGACGCGCACGTCGGCAATTTCGTCGAGATCAAGGCCGCCGAGATCGAGCCTGGCGCCAAGGTCAACCACCTCGCCTATGTCGGCGACGCCCGCGTCGGCGCCCGCGCCAATGTGGGCGCCGGCACGATCACCTGCAACTACGACGGCTTCGCCAAGCACCGTACCGAGATCGGGGCCGGCGCGTTCATCGGCTCGAACACGGCGCTGGTCGCGCCGGTGACGGTCGGCAATGGCGCCGTCGTCGGCGCCGGCAGCGTCATCACCGACGACGTGCCGGCGGACGCGCTCGCGGTCGGGCGCGGCCAGCAGCACAACATCGCGGGCTGGGCGGCGGCCAATCGCGCCCGCCGCGCCAAGGCCGGCAAGGCCAAGAGGAAGTAGCGGCGCCATGTGCGGCATCATCGGCGTGCTCGGCCGGCGCGACGTCGTGCCCTCGCTGATCGAGGGGCTGAAGCGGCTCGAATACCGCGGCTACGATTCGGCCGGCGTGGCGACCCTCGACGGCGGCGGCGCCATCGCGCGCCGCCGCGCCGAGGGCAAGATCGCGCGCCTGGTCGCCCGGCTGGAGGCCGAGCCGCTCGCCGGACTCAGCGGCATCGGCCACACGCGCTGGGCGACGCACGGCGCGCCGACCGAGGACAACGCCCACCCGCACGCCACCGCCAAGGTGGCGCTGGTGCACAACGGCATCATCGAGAACTACCGCGAGCTGCGCGACGAGCTGGCCGCCAAGGGCCATGTTTTCCAGAGCCAGACCGATTCCGAGATCGCGGCGCACCTGATCACCGATTACCTCGACGGCGGGCTGGCACCGGCCGCGGCCGTGGCGGCGGCGCTGCGGCGCCTCGAAGGGGCCTTCGCCATCGCCGTCATCTTCGCCGGCCACGACGACCTGATGATCGGCGCCCGGCGCGGCTCGCCGCTGGCCGTCGGCTGGGGCGACGGCGAGATGTTCCTCGGCTCCGACGCGCTGGCGCTGGCGCTGCTGACCGAGCGGATCTCGTATCTCGAGGAGGGCGACTGGGTCGAGCTGACCCGCGCCGGCGCCATCTTCCACGACGCCGGCGACAATGTGGTCAGCCGCGAGATCCGGCTGACCGCGGCCTCCGGGGCGCCGCTCGGCAAGGGCAATTTCCGGCATTTCATGCAAAAGGAGATCCACGAGCAGCCGGCGGTGATCGGCGACACGCTGAACGCGCTGGTCGATCCGGCGACGCGGCAGATCGTGCTGCCCGATCTGCCCTTCGATCTGGCGCGCGTGCCCAAGTTCACCATGGTCGCCTGCGGCACCTCCTTCTATTCGGCGATGGTCGCCAAGTACTGGTTCGAGCAGCTCGCCCGGGTGTCGGTCGAGATCGACGTCGCCTCCGAGTTCCGCTACCGCGCGCCGCCGCTGCCCGAGGGCGGCCTCGCCCTCTTCATCTCGCAGTCGGGCGAGACCGCCGATACGCTGGCGGCGCTGCGCTACGCCCGGACGCAGCGCCAGCACATCGTCGCCGTCGTCAACGTGACTGAGAGCAGCATGGCGCGCGAGGCCGACCTGGTGCTGCCGACGCTGGCCGGCCCCGAAATCGGCGTCGCCTCGACCAAAGCCTTCACCTGCCAGCTGGTCACGCTGGCGGCGCTGGCCATCGCCACCGCGCGCGCCCGCGGCGCCATCGCGCCGGCGCGCGCCGCCGAACTGGTGGCGGCGCTGATCGAGGTGCCGTCGCGCGCCGCCGAGGTGCTCAACCACGACGAGGCGATCCGCAAGCTCGCCGAAACCGTCGCCACGGCGCGCGACGTCCTGTTCATCGGCCGCGGCACGGGCTATCCGATCGCGCTCGAGGGGGCGCTCAAGCTCAAGGAGATTTCCTACATCCATGCCGAGGGCTATGCCGGCGGCGAGCTGAAGCACGGGCCGATCGCGCTGATCGACGACGGCGTGCCGGTGATCGTCGCCGCGCCGAGCGACGGCCTGTTCGAGAAGAACGCCTCCAACATGCAGGAGGTGATCGCACGAGGCGGCCGGGTCATATTTCTCTCCGACGGACCGGGCATCGCACGGCTCGGCGCGCTGGCTGCGGCGACGGTCGAATTGCCGGCGGTCGATCCCTTCGTCGCGCCGGTGCTCTACGCCATTCCGGTCCAGTTGCTCGCTTACCATGTCGCGGTGCTCAAGGGCACCGACGTCGACCAGCCGCGCAACCTGGCCAAGAGCGTCACGGTGGAATAGGGGCCGCGGCGGAATATCGTTGCGCCGCCGAACGTTGGCTGGTGCGGCGGCGCCGTGCTGTCGGCCGGGACCAGGCGCATTCGGGGCTTGAACGCCTGCCCGCAGGCTGTCACTGTAGCCGCCGAATAAGCCGGCGGCGTCCGATGTTTACGGGACGCTACCTAATCAAACGGGCTAGGGAGGGAGCAA
>CAYTWJ010000046.1:5006-13687 GCA_964442055.1 uncultured Rhodospirillaceae bacterium
TCAGCGTTTCAAAGGCTTCGACGACGAAGAGCTCGCGCCGCAGGTTCCTGAAAGCGGCGACGGTCGGCGGCGCGGCCGCGGCGGCCTCGACGCTGGCGTTTCCGCAAGTTTCGCGTGCCCAGACGGTCACCCTGAAGATGCAGGGCTCGTGGGGCGCGAAGGACGTCTTCAACGAGTTCGCCGAAGACTACGTCAAGCGCGTCAACGAGATGGCCGGCGGCCGGCTGAAGATCGACTATCTGGTTGGCGGCGCGGTGGTGCATCCCTTCAGCGTCCAGGATGCGGTGCACCAGGGCGTCCTCGACGCCGCGCATACCGTGACGGTCTACTGGTACGGCAAGCACAAGGCGGCGTCGCTGTTCGGCACCGGTCCGGTGTTCGGCTTCAACGCCAATCAGGGCTTGGGCTGGATCCACAACGGCGGCGGCCGCGAGCTGTTCAACGAGCTGCTGACCAATATCATGAAGCTCAACATCGTGAGCTTCTTCGCCATGCCGATGCCGACCCAGCCCCTCGGCTGGTTCAAGAAGGAGATCAAGAGCGCGGCCGACCTCAAGGGGCTCAAGTACCGCACGGTGGGCCTGGCGGCCGACCTGTTCCAGGCGATGGGCTCGTCGGTGGCGCAGCTTCCCGGCGGCGAAATCGTGCCGGCGATGGAGCGCGGCGTGATCGACGCCTTCGAGTTCAACAACCCGACTTCCGACCGCAATTTCGGCGCGCAGGATGTGGCGAAGATCTACATGATGGGCAGTTACCATCAGGCAACCGAGTACTTCGAGATCATGTTCAACAAGACCAAGTTCAACTCGCTGCCCAAGGAGCACCAGGCGATCCTGCAGTACGGCGCCGAGGCGGTGTCGTCGGCCAACGAGTGGAAGGGACAGGACTACTACTCCAAGGATCTGCAGGTCCTGATCACCAAGGACAAGGTCAAGGTCGTCCGCACCCCGAAGGACGTGTTCGAGGCGCAGATCAAGGCCTGGGATGGCCTGATTGAGCAATTGGCCAAGGACCCGTTCATGAAGAAGGTGATGGATTCGCAGAAGGCGTGGGTGAAGCGGGTCGTCTTTTACGAAATGTTCAATGCCGCCGACTACCGCACGGCCTACGAACATCACTTCGGCAAGCTGGCCCTCTAGGGCCGAATCTTCGATCGGCCGGATCGACCGGCGAAGCGGGGCGGCGTGCAAGCGCCGCCCCCTGCGCCTTGAGGGGACTGCGGCATTCGGGATCAGATGGAACGCCTCCTATTCTTAATCGACAGGATCAGCGCCGGCGTCGGCAAGGCCTTCGGCTGGTGCATCGTCATACTGACCTTGGCCATCAGCTACGAGGTGTTCGTGCGCTACGTGCTGCGGGCGCCGACGCAGTGGGCCTATGACGTCAGCTACATCATGTACGGCGCCCTTTTCCTGATGGCCGGCGCCTACACGCTGTCGCGCAACAGCCATGTGCGCGGCGATGTCTTCTACCGTCTGCTGCCCGTGCGTCTGCAGGCCGGCATCGACTTGGTCTTGTTCATTCTCTTCTACTTCCCGGCGGTTCTGGCGCTGATCTATTCGGGCTACGGCTTCGCCTCCATGTCGCTGCGCTTCAAGGAGGTGAGCGTGTTCAGCCCGGCCGGCGTGCCGATCTATCCGCTCAAGCTGCTGATCCCGGTCTCCGGGGTGTTTCTGCTGCTGCAGGGTCTGGCCGAGCTGACGCGCTGCGTCATCTGCTTGCGCACCGGCGACTGGCCGCGGCGACTGCACGATGTCGAGGAGATGGAGACCGTCATCCTGCACGAGCACGAATTCAGGGCCGAGCATCCCGAACTGGAAGGCGAGGGAGAGCGGGCATGACCGACCCCCAGATCGGCATGGTGATGCTGGGGATCTTCATCCTCATCATCCTGCTCGGCTTCCCGATCGCCTTCACCCTGGTCGCCCTCGGCGTCGGTTTCGGCTACTACGCCATGGGGGACCGCGTCTTCACGCTGCTGGTACAGAAGACCTTCGAGGTCACCACCAACGACGTGCTGGTCGCCGTGCCGCTGTTCCTCTTCATGGGCTACATGGTCGAGCGCTCCAACATCCTCGACCGGTTGTTCCACAGTCTGCAGGTGGCGGCGCGCAACATCCCGGCATCGCTGGCGGTGGCGACGCTGATCACCTGCGCGCTGTTCGCCACGGCGACGGGCATCGTCGGCGCGGTGGTGACGCTGATGGGCCTGCTCGCCTTCC
This sequence comes from uncultured Rhodospirillaceae bacterium, assembly GCA_964442055.1. Lineage (GTDB taxonomy): Bacteria > Pseudomonadota > Alphaproteobacteria > Ferrovibrionales > Ferrovibrionaceae > CAYTWJ01. The sequence goes on from CAYTWJ010000046.1 coordinate 7,229, forward strand.
CCGCGATGCTGCGCGCGGGCTACGACGTCAAGCTGTCGGCGGGCGTGGTCTGCGCCGGCGGCTGCCTCGGCATCCTGATCCCGCCCAGCATCATGCTGATCCTCTACGGCGTCACCGCCGGCGTCTCGGTGGTCAAACTCTATGCCGGCGCCTTCTTTCCCGGGTTCATGCTGGCCGGCCTCTACATCCTCTACGTCATCGCGCGAGCGGTGCTTAATCCGAAGCTGGCGCCGAAGCTGCCGAAGGCGATGACCGATATTCCCTTCGGCGAAGTCCTTTGGGCGCTAATGACGTCGTTCGTGCCGCTGGCGGCGCTGATCCTGTCGGTGCTCGGCGCCATCCTGTTCGGCCTCGCGACGCCGTCGGAAGCGGCCGCGGTCGGCGCTCTCGGCAGCGTCCTGCTCGCCGCCGGCTACCGGCAACTCGATTTCACCCGCCTGCGCGAGGCGGTGTTCCTGACCGCGCGCACCACGGCGATGGTCTGCTACCTCTTCATCGGCTCGTGGACCTTCTCGGCGGTGTTCTCCTATCTCGGCGGGCACACGGTGATCGAGGAATTCGTCAAGAGCCTCGACATGTCTCCGGTCGCCTTCCTGATCCTCACCCAGGTGATCATCTTCCTGCTCGGCTGGCCGCTGGAATGGACCGAGATCATCATCATATTCGTGCCGATCTTCCTGCCGCTGCTCGGCCACTTCGGCATCGACCCGCTGTTCTTCGGCATCCTGGTGGCCCTCAACATCCAGACCTCGTTCAACACGCCGCCGATGGCGATGGCGGCCTATTATCTCAAGGGCGTGGCGCCGCCGCACGTGCAGCTGACGCAGATCTTCGGCGGCGCGCTGCCGTTCGTCTCGCTCGTGTTCCTGTCAATGGCGCTGCTCTACGTCTTCCCCGGGATCGCCACCTGGCTGCCGGCCTATTTCTACGGCGGCTGAGGCCGAAGCGTGCGGCGGCGAGCATAGGCCGGGAATGGATCGCGACCTTGTCGAGCTGGTCGAGATAGACGCCGGCGCCACCGCCGCGCTGATCCGTGACGGCAAAGCAACAGCCGTCGAGACGACCGAGGCTTGTCTTGCCCGCATCGCCGAGCGCGAACCGGCGGTGCAGGCCTGGACCTTCCTCGATCCCGATCATGCGCGGGCGCAGGCGCGCGCCGCCCATGAGCACCGCCAGGCCGGCCGCCCGCTCGGCCCGCTGCACGGCGTGGCGGTCGGCATCAAGGACATCATCGGGACCGCGGACATGCCGACCGAGGACGGCACGGTGCTGCACGCCGGGCGCCAGCCGCGACACGACGCGGCGCTGGTGGCGCGACTGCGGGCGGCCGGGGCGGTGATCCTCGGCAAGACGGTGACCACCGAGCTCGCCGTCTACAGCCCGGGCAAGACCCGCAACCCGCACGATCCCGAACGGACGCCCGGAGGGTCGTCGTCCGGCTCGGCGGCGGCGGTCGCCGCCGGCATGGTGCCGCTCGCGGTCGGCACGCAGACCAACGGCTCGGTGATTCGCCCGGCCGCCTTCTGCGGCGTTTACGGCTTCAAGCCCAGCTTCGGCCGCATCGGACGCGCCGGCGTGCTGCGCCAGTCGCCGCCGCTCGACCATGTCGGCGTTTTCGCCCGGTCGGTCGCCGACCTCGCCCTGATCAGCGAAGTGCTGATGGGCCACGATCCCGACGATCCCGCGACGCGTCCCGCCGCCCGCCCGCCGCTTTTCGCCGTCGCGGCGGAGCCGCCGCCGGTGCTGCCGACGCTCGCCTTCGTCAGGACACCGGTCTGGCGGCAGGCCGAGCCCCAGGTCCACGCCGCCTTCGACGAGCTGGTGCAGGCCCTCGGCGAGCGGGTGCAGGAGGTCACCTTGCCGGCGGACTTCGAGCGGGCGCACGAGGCCCACCGCCTCGTCATGGAAGCGGACTTGGCCACCAACTTCGCCGCCGAGTACGAGCGCGGCCGCGACAAGCTGAGTGCGGTGCTGCGCGAGATGATCGAGCGCGGCCAAAAGGTGACGGCCGTGCAGTACCACCAGGCGCTCGCCTTGCGCGACCGGCTGAATGCCGAGCTCGACGAGCTGTTCAGCGCTTTCGATGGCATCGTCACGCCGGCGACCGCCGGGGAAGCGCCGCTGGGGCTGCAATCGACGGGCAGCCCCGCTTTCTGCACGATCTGGACGTTGTGCGGCGTGCCGGCCGTCAGCCTGCCGCTGATGACCGGCGAAGCGGGCATGCCGCTGGCGGTCCAACTGGTCGGCGCCGCGGGCGATGATGCCCGCCTGCTCCGCCTCGCCAACTGGCTGACGAAGACGGTTGCCGCGCCGGCGCGGCGCAAGCGGCGCCGGTCCTGAAACGGGCGACGGCGGGTTCAGTTGCCGCCGGCGCGCTCCTCGCGAATCTCGATGACGAATTCGGCCACCATCATCGCGACGGCGGCCAGAATGACGATGGTCAGCGGCACCGAGGCGAGCTTGTAAACGTAGACGCTGAAGAACACGATCGCGGTGACGAGGCCGGCGATTCCGCCGATGAAAGTCTGCATGTCTGCTGCTCGCGCTGGGGCGCCGATGGGGCCCGTGGAAGGGCGATTGTAGGCACGGGCGCCCGCCGTTTCAATCGCCGGCGAGCGCCTGGCGGTGGCGGGCGAAGACGTCGGCGAGCTCGTCGTAGACCAGCCGGATGCGCGGGCTGCGCCTCAGGTCGGCGTGCATCACCAGCCAGATGTCGAGGGCCGGCACCGGCGCCTGCGGCAGGATGCGCCTGAGCGCCGGGTCGCCCGCGAGCAGCAGCGCCGGCGCGATGGCGATGCCCCAGCCGGCCCGCGCCGCCTGGTACTGGGCAAGCAGGCTGTTGGAGCGGAAGGCCGGCGCCGCCCCGGCGGTGGCCTTGGCCAGCCAGACGGCCTGCGGCGGCAGCGCCGGCGTGTTGTCGAAGGCGACCAGTTCGTGGTCCTTCAGCTCCTCGATCCGCTGCGGCGTGCCGCGACGCGCGAGATAGTCGGCGCTGGCATAGAGGCCGAGCCCGAGCCGCCCGACCCGCTTGGCGACGAGGTCCGGCTGGCGCGGCTGGAACAGGCGCACGGCGATGTCGGCCTCGCGCCGCGCCAGGTCGGCCGCGGTGTTGTCGATCACAAGGTCGAGGCGGATGCCGGGATGGCGCTGGCGGAAGGGCAGCAGGCGCTCGGTGAGCCACAGCACGCCGAGCCCCTCGGTGGTCGACACCCGCACCTCGCCCTCGACGCCGGCGGCGGCGCCGGTCAGCCGCCGCTCGACCGTGACGGCGTCCTCCTCCATGCGCTTGGCCAGCTCGACGACGCTCTCGCCCGCCGGGGTCAGTTCGAGGCCACGGGCCTGGCGGAGGAACAGGCGCGCGCCAAGCTGCTCCTCGAGCGCGGCGATCTGGCGGCTCACCGTCGGCTGCGACAGCTTGAGCCGGCGCGCGGCGGCCGAGAAGCTGCCGCCCTCGGCGGCAACCAGGAAGACCTGCAAGGCGTTCCAGTCGATCATCCATGCACCCAAGAATGGCTGACATGACGAAACAGAAAATTACCATGCATTATTGGCGGTGATAAAGTGCGCCATGCCAGCTGGAGAGGAGACCCGTCCGATGAACCGGATGGTCGTCGACGCGATGCGCGAGCGCACCTACCGCTGGGAGGCGCCGCAAGCGGCGGCCGATTTCAGCGGTTTGAGCGGTCTCGAACTGCTCCGGCGGGTGATCGAGGGTAAGTTTACCCGTGCGCCGATGGCCGCCACCTTGGACTTCGACCTGGTCGAAGTGGAACAAGGCCGTGCCGTCTTCGAGGGCGTGCCGGCGGAGCATCTCTACAACCCGCTCGGCACGGTTCACGGCGGCTTCGCCGCGACCATGCTCGATTCCTGCATGGGCTGCGCCGTCCATTCGGCGCTGGCGGCGGGGCAGGGCTACACCACGCTTGAGCTGAAGGTCAATCTGGTGCGGCCGCTGTTCGCCGATAGCGGCCGGGTGCGCGCCGAAGGCAAGCTGATCCATCTCGGCGGCCGCACCGCGACGGCGGAAGGGCGCCTGGTCGGCTGTGACGACGGCAAGCTCTACGCCCATGGCACCACCACCTGCCTTGTCTTTCCGATCTCGTCGTGACGATCGGCCGTTCCCGCTCGAAAGGTTGTAACCGATGACCCAGCCGAAGACCCTGCTCGAAATGGCCGGCGCCTCGCCGGCGCCGGTGCCGCTCGCCGAGGCGGCGGTGCTGGTGATCGACGCCCAGCGCGAATATCTCGACGGCAAGCTGGCGCTGCCCGGCATCCGGCCGGCGCTGGCCGAGGTCCGCCGGCTGGTCGCCCTGGCGCGCGGGCGCGGCCGCCCGGTGATTCACGTCCGCCATGTCGGCCGGCCGGGCGGCCTGTTCGATCCGACCGGGCCGGGCGGCGCGATCGTTGACGATGCGGCGCCGGTGCCGGGCGAGGCCGTGGTCGAGAAGAAGCTGCCCAACGCCTTCGCCGGCACCGATCTCGACGCGCGCCTGCGCGGGCTCGGGGTCAACAAGCTGATCGTCGTCGGCTTCATGACCCATATGTGCGTGAGCTCCACCGTGCGCGCCGCGCTCGACTTCGGCTACAGCTGCACGGTGGTGGCGGGGGGCTGCGCCACGCGCGACTTGCCCGACGGCGCGGGCGGCGCGGTGCCGGCCGCGGTGCTGCATCGCGCCGAGCTCGCGGCGCTCGCCGACCGCTTCGCTACCGTGGTGCGCGATTGTGACGGCCTGGCGCTCGGCGCGGCCGCCTGAGCGTTCCGATAGGCCAAGGCAAGGATCCGACATGAACCACGGGACTTGGCGCACGCCGTTTCTGGTGGTCGCCGCCGGCGGCTTGCTGCTGCTGGTGATCTTCGGCATCCGCCAGAGCTTCGGCCTCTTCCTGCAGCCGATGAGCGGCAGCTTCGGGTGGGGGCGCGAGGTCTTCGCCTTCGCCATCGCCATACAGATGTTCATGTGGGGGGCGGCGCAGCCCTTCGTCGGGGCCATCGCCGACAAGTACGGCACCGGCCGCGTCGTCGCCGCCTGCGCCATCCTCTACATGCTCGGCCTCCTGATGATGGCGCGCGGCTCGACGCCGCTCGAGCTCGACATCGGCGCCGGCTTGCTGGTCGGCACCGGCATCGCCGGCACCAGCTTCAACGTCGTGTTCGGCGCCTTCGCCCGCGTGCTGCCGGCCGAGCGGCGCTCGCTCGCCTTCGGCATCGGTACCGCGCTCGGCTCGTTCGGCCAGTTCGCCATGGTGCCGGTGGCGCTGGCGCTGATCGGCGCGCTGACCTGGCCGGGCGCACTTGTCGCGCTGGCGGCGGTGGCGACGCTGACCCTGCCGCTCGCCTTCGTCCTCAAGGGCCGCAACGAGGCGCCCTCGACATTGACCGAGCAGTCTCTGGCCGAGGCGCTGCGCGAGGCGGGAGGCCATTCCGGCTTCTGGCTGCTCACCGCCGGCTATTTCGTCTGCGGCTTCCACGTCACCTTCATGGGCACGCACCTGCCGGCTTATCTGGTCGACCGCGGCATCGCCCCCGAGATCGGCGCCTGGGCGCTGGCCCTGATCGGGCTCTTCAACGTCGCCGGCTCGTTCTATGCCGGCCTGCTCGGGGGAAGGCGGCGCAAGAAGTACCTGCTTTCCGGCATCTATCTCGGCCGCGCCCTCTTCATCCTGGTGTTCATCACCACGCCGCTCACCGGCGCCAGCGCGCTGGTCTTCGCCGCGGCCATCGGCCTGCTCTGGCTGTCGACGGTGCCGCTGACCACCGGGCTGGTCGGCCAGATATTCGGCACGCGCTACCTGGCGACGCTGGCGGGGCTGGTCTTCTTCAGCCACCAGCTCGGCGCCATGCTCGGCGTCTGGCTCGGCGGCTGGCTCTACGACCGCACCGGCTCCTACGACCTGGTCTGGTGGCTGGCGATCGCCCTCGGCGTCGCCGCGGCCCTGCTGCACTGGCCGATCGACGACCGCACGCTGGCCCGCCCGGCGCTGGCACGCGCCTGATCCGGCGCCGCTCCCCGGCATTGCCGGCGGCGGCTATACTCGACGCCCGAGGATCAGGCCAGGGAGAGGATCATGCAGTTGAAGGACGCCGGCCTCATGCGCCGCCAGGCCTTTGTCGACGGCGCCTGGTGCGACGCCGACGGCAAGGGCCGCTTCCCGGTACGCAACCCGGCCACCGGCGAGACTCTGGCCGAGGTGCCGCGCATGGGCGCGGCCGAGACGCGCCGCGCCATCGAGGCGGCGAACCGCGCTTTTCCGGCCTGGCGGGCCAAGACGGCCAAGGAGCGGGCCGCCATCTTGCGCCGCTGGCACGACCTGATGATGGCCAACCAGGACGACCTTGCCGTGCTGATGACCGCCGAGCAGGGCAAGCCGCTCGCCGAGGCGAAGGGCGAGATCGCCTACGCGGCCTCGTTCCTCGAGTGGTTCGCCGAGGAGGCGCGCCGCATCTACGGCGTCGTGATC
>CAYTWJ010000047.1:0-13658 GCA_964442055.1 uncultured Rhodospirillaceae bacterium
GACGAAGCCGTCGCGGCCTCGCGGCCGGCAGAGGGGTGCTCGATATCTGGGTTGATTGGCTTTGCCATCGGTCGCTCAGCAGGATCGCTCGGTCGTGGCTATTGGGTTCGAAGTCGACTGCCCTGAAAAGACCTTGGCTAAACCATAGCTAAAATTTGCCGGATGGCAAGAAAAAACGTCCTAAACTTCCTTCGTAAACAAACACTTAACACACCAATACATGCACAGAGCAAATAATACTTGCGATTATTTTGGCGAATATTCTTGTAAAATTTTACGCAAATGCGTTGGTCGTTGCCCGCGGGGGCGCGGCGCGGCCGGCGAAATCCTTTGGTAATCAGCCCGCGCTAGGAAGGAACGGGGAGCCAGTGCAACGAGCAACAGATGGGACAGGATTCATGCGTGTTCTGGTTCTGGTGTCGCGCAAAGGCGGATGCGGCAAGACGACGCTGGCGGCGCATCTCGCTGTCGAGGCGATGGCCGGCGGCGACGAGAACGTCGCCTTGATCGATCTCGACCCCGCCGGTTCGCTGAGCGACTGGCACAAGGCGCGCGCCTCCGGACCGCCGACGCTGCTGCGCTCCGATGGCGCCGACCTAGCCCAACGGATTACCGCCCTTGAGGCGGAGGGCTACACCCTGGTTGTCGTCGACAGCCCGTCGTCCGGCCTGCCGCAGATCGAAGCGGCGATCGCCGCCGCCGACCTGGTGGTGGCGCCGGTCGGGGCGAGCCCCCACGATCTCAAGGCCGTCGGACGAAGCGTCGAGTTGGTCGAGCGTCGGCAGAAGCCGCTGGTCTTCGTCATCAATGGGGCCCTGCCCCGGGCGCGGATCAACGAGGATGTCGCAGTCGCGCTCTGCGCCCACGGTACGGTCGCGCCGGTGATTGTGCATCGTCGCGCCGATCTTGCCTCGAGCATGAGCGATGGCGGCACGATCACCGAAATCGACGCCGCGAGCCCATCGGCGCGCGAAATCGCCCAGCTGTGGTCCTACCTCATGCCGCGGCTCGCCGCCCGCCGCCGACCGACGGCCAGCGCCTCGGCATCATGCGCGGTTGGCGAGCGAAGGCGCTATCCGCGCCGCCGGTTCGAACAGCCCGGCATTTTGGTATACGACGGCCGCGAGCTGGCATGCCGGATCGCCGACATCTCGGCGGGCGGCGCCTCGGTCTATCCGAGCGACATGCCGCTCATCGGGGACACGGTCACTCTGAGCAGCCCCGTGCTCGGTCGCTACGATGCGAGGGTCGTGCAGGTGGTCGGCAGCCGCGTCGGCCTCAGCTTCGCCGGCGGCGGCGAGGAGCGCTGGCGGTTGGTCAAGCGCCTCGTGGCCCTGATCGACGCCAGCCGTGCCTCGGCGCCGCCGGTGCCTGGCCAATCGGCCGAGGCGGGTTGACACCGCTATACTCCCCCCGTGTCCCGGTCGTCACAGGGAGAGAGCCATGACCCGCTTCGTTTTGATTCTTGCCATCGCGCTGGCAACGGTCGGCAGCGCTGCCGCCGACATCGCGCGCGGCATCGCCGCCTACGATGCCGGAGATTACGCCACTGCGCGCCGCGAACTCGCTGCCGCGGCCGAGGCCGGCGATGTCGAGGCCCAGTTTCGCCTTGGCGATTTGAACCTGCGCGGCCAAGGCGGCCAACAGGACGTCGCGGTGGCGCTGAAATGGTACCTCGCGGCGGCCGAGAAGGGCCATGGCGGCGCCCAGGCCGCGCTCGGCGCGCTGCACGCCCTGGGCCTCGGCGTGCCGCGCGATTGGCGCGAGGCCTATTTCTGGCAGATCGTCGCCGTGGCGTTCGACGACGGCGCGTTGCACGATGGAGCCTTCGCCGCGCTTGGCGATGTCGCACGCCAGCTCGACAGCGCCAACAAAGCCCGGCTCGCCGATCGCGCCAGGTCGAAATGGAGCCGATGAGCCCGCTTTGGCTTCGCCTAATGCCGCGTCAACCCTAAGCGCGCTTTACCGCTTTCCTTTACGCCGGCTTCAGATATCACGCGCACTCTGGCCCGAGCATTTCCTCGAGAAAGGAGCTTCGTTCAGATGCGCGTTATCGTCGTCGCCTCCCAGAAGGGCGGCTCGGGCAAGACCACGCTGGCCGGCCACCTTGCGGTGCAGGCCGAGCGTTCGGGTGCCGGGCCGGTAGCCATCATCGACACCGATCCGCAAGCCAGCCTCTCGGAATGGTGGAACGTGCGCAAGGCGGAGACGCCGCTGTTCGCGCGCACCAGCGTGGCGAAGCTGATCTACGATCTCCACCGGCTTGGCGATGAAGGTGCCAGCCTCGTGATCATCGACACCCCGCCCGCGATCACGGTCGCGATCCGCGACGTCATGGTCTATGCCGATCTGGTGGTGGTGCCGACCCGGCCCAGCCCCCACGACCTGCGGGCCGTCTCGGCCACGCTTGATCTTGTCGACGCCGCCAAGAAACCCATGGTCTTCGTCGTCAACGGCGCCACGCCGCGCGCCCGCATCACCGGCGAGGCGGCGATCGCGCTTTCGCAGCACGGCACGGTGGCGCCGGTCACCGTTCATCAGCGCACCGTCTTCGCCTCGAGCATGATCGACGGCCGCACGGTGATGGAACTCGACGCGAAGTCGACCGCGACGCAGGAGATCGAGCAGCTTTGGGCCTATGTCCAGTCGCGGCTGGCCAAGGTGGAATCGCCGGGCCTGTTCCGCGCCCTCAAGGGCCTGATGGCCGGCTGATCGACCGGGGAGCATCGCACATGCTGCTGCGACGACCTGCGTCTCTCGATGGCTCGCTGCTTGCCCGCAAGGGCGAGGCAGCGCCGAGCCTGTTTGGCCCCTTCGCCGCCGCGCGCCCCGTCGCCGTGGCGCCGCCGGCGACCGCTGCGCCGGTCGGGCCGCGGATCGTCGAGGCCGCCGTCCGGGCTCCGCGCGAGCAGCCCGCCCGCCGCCCCGCGGCCGCCGATGAACGCGTTGCCGTCAAGGTGCGGCTCGACAGCGCGCGCTACCTCAAGCTCAAGGCGATGGCAGCGAACACGCACCGCACCAGCCAAAGCATCATCGAAGCGGCGCTCGACGACTACATCTCGCGCTTTGCCGCCGACGCGGCGCCTGACTGCGCCTGCTTGCGCAAGGGGCGTCCGCGCGACCTAGGCGGCTGACGACGTTTTGCCACCGTCCTCGGTTGTGCCGCCGGGGCCGATGCGGATCGTCAGGCAGAGATTGTCGCCGACCGGCGCGATCGACTTGTCGCCACGCCTGGGCAGCGGGATGCCCTTGACGACGCAGTAGCGGATCAGCGCCGCGGCCACCACCTCGGGCTTGAACACCATCGTCTGCGGGTCGTCGCGGTCGCGCTCGCGGATGCTGACATTGGCGAACCAGTCGCCGAGCTGGACCAGCTGCCAGCCGACGATCGAGCCGGCGGCCAGCTTCTCGCGCGCCATCTTGTTGTAGTTGACCAGCGCCTCGAGCACTTCGTCGTGGCTGAAGGTGAGGTGGCGGATCTCGGTCGGCATCCATGTTCCCGCGTTTGCGGCGCTTGCACCCTAGCCCGGCGATCTGTCCGCTCCCGCGCTAGACGCAGCGGCCGCCGTCCACTTCGAGCGCCACGCCGGTGATGAAATCGGCCTCGTCGGACGCCAGGTAGAGGGCGGCGTTGGCGATGTCGCGCGGCTGGCTGAGCCGGCCGAGCGGGATCGAGGAGACGAAGCGCTGGTGCTGCTCGGCCGTCTCCTTGCCGCCCATGAACTCCTTGAGCATCGGTGTCTCGCCGGCGACCGGGCAGAGCGCGTTGACCCGGATGCGGTCGGGCGCGAGCTCGACCGCCATCGACTTGGTCAGGGTGATCGCCGCGCCCTTGCTGCCGTTGTACCAGGTGAGCCCGGGGCGCGGCCTGAGACCGGCCGTCGAGGCGGTGTTGATGATCGCCCCCCCGCCGCGCCGGCGCATGGCGGGAACGCCGTGAATGGCAGCGAAATAGATGCTCTTGACGTTGACCGCGAAAATGCGGTCGAACGCCGCCTCGTCGACATCGAGCATCGGCCCGTTGCGCTGCGGCACGCCGGCATTGTTGACCAGGATGTCGAGGCCGCCGAAGGCCTGCTCGGCCGCGGCCACCATCGCCTTGACCTGGTCGCCGCGGCTGACGTCGGCGGTGGCGGCGCGGGCGCGGCCTCCGGATGCCTGGATCGCTCCGGCGACGCGATCGGCCGCCGCCGCGTCGATGTCGGCCACGACGACCGCCGCGCCCTCCTCGGCGAAGCGGCGGGCGATGCCCTCGCCAAAGCCCGAGCCGGCGCCGGTGACGATGGCGACCTTGTTGGCGAGACGCATGGCTGATCCTCCGTCGTGACCCGCCCGACCCCGGCGGGCCGCCGACTTTAAGCCAAGTTGCCGGCTCGATGCAGCTATTCCGGCGGGCGACGGGGGGTGCTATACAAGCTGCCCGCCGCCCGGGGGCGGCGGTCCGAGGGGGTCATTTGGCGTTCGCGGCTGCCCGCAGGGCCGCCGGCTCAGGACCGATTCCAGGGACCAGCGTTCATGACGGGCGATACGGCTTCGCGCGGGACCGGCTCCTCCCCACCAGCCGCGGACCACGCGCCAACCTTGAGCGTCGTCATCCCGGCTCACAACGAGGCGGCCAATCTTGGGCTCCTGCTCGCCGAGGTGCGCGCCGCCATGGACGGCCGGCTCGACTATGAGGTCGTGGTGGTCGACGACGCCTCGTCGGACGAAACCCCCGCACTGCTGGCGCGGACCGCGGCGACCTTCCCGCGGCTGCGCCCGCTGCGCCATCTCAGCCAATCCGGCCAATCGGCCGCCCTCGTTACCGGCGTCGAGGCCGCGCGGGGCGCCTGGGTCGCCACCCTCGACGGCGACGGCCAGAACGACCCCGCCGACATCCCGGCATTGTGGGACGGTTTGGCCCGCAGCGACAATCCGCCGCAGCTCAAGATGATTGCCGGTCAGCGCCGCAGGCGTCAGGATTCGTGGCTCAAGCGCCTGTCGTCACGGATTGCCAACGCGGTGCGTGCCGGACTGCTCGGCGACGCCACGCCGGATACCGGATGCGGACTCAAGCTGTTCGAGCGTGCCACTTTCCTCGATCTGCCGCGCTTCGATCACATGCACCGTTTCCTGCCGGCGCTGGTGCAGCGCGCCGGCGGCGCCGTCGTCTCGGTGCCGGTCAGCCATCGGCCGCGCGGCGGCGGGCGGTCGCACTACGGCCTGCACAACCGGCTGTGGGTCGGTATCGTCGACCTTCTCGGCGTGATGTGGCTGCAGCGGCGCCACCGCAGGCCGTCCGGCATCGAACCTATCGCCCCGCAGGAGTGAGCTGAAGGAACGTTCCCATGAGTTGGCTCGCCAGTTATCTCGACCGCCTCGACGACAGCTTCACCTTGTGGGCCGCGATCGGCTTCCTCGGGCAGGCCCTGTTCGCCTCGCGCTTTCTGGTGCAGTGGATCCACGCCGAGCGAGTGGGGCGCAGCGAGATCCCGCTGATCTTCTGGTTCCTCAGCCTCGGCGGCGGCGCAATCCTGCTGTTCTACGCCGTCCACATCGCCAACATCGTGTTCATCGTCGGGCAGAGCACCGGACTTCTCGTTTACGTGCGCAATCTCCACCTGATCTTCCGCGAGCGCCGGCGGCTCGCCGCCGCCGCTGGCCAAGCATCGAGCGGCTGACGGCCGCATGCGCCGCAGCGTCACCGGCTTCGCCGCCGTCGGCGGCGCCTGGCTCGTCCTCCTCGCCATCGCGCTCGCCAGCCGGCCGCTCCTGCCGGTCGACGAGACGCGTTATCTCACCGTCGCCTGGGAGATGCGCCAATCCGGCGACTGGCTGGTGCCGCATCTCAATGGCGAGACCTACAGCCACAAGCCGCCGCTCTTGTTCTGGCTGGTCAATCTCGGCTGGCTGGCCTTCGGCGTCAGCGAGACCTGGGGGCGCCTGGTCGCGCCGTTGTTCGGCCTCGGCACGCTCGCGCTCACGGGCGCGCTCGCGCGCCTGCTCTGGCCCGAGGATGCCGACCGCGACATCGCCTGGCTGGCGCCGCTCATCCTGCTCGGCGCCGCCTGGTGGATGCTGTTCTCGACGCTGACCTATTTCGACACGCTGCTCGCCTTCTTCGCCGTGGCCGGCGTGATCGGCCTGGTGCTCGCCGCGCGCGGCCGCCCGATCCCGGGTTTTCTGCTTTTCGGCACCGCGGTCGGCTTCGGCGTGCTCGCCAAGGGGCCGGCGGTCCTCGTCCACGTGCTGCCGGTGGCGCTCCTCGCGCCGTTGTGGGCGCGCCGGCTTTCCGGCACGCGCCTGCGCCCCTGGCCCTGGGCCCGCTGGTATGTGGGCGTCGTTCTCGGCCTGGTGCTGGGCGCCGCCCTCGCGCTGGCCTGGGCCTTGCCGGCGGCCAAGGCCGGGGGGCCCGCCTACGGCAACGCCATCCTCTGGGGCCAGACCGCCGGTCGGATGCGCGAGAGCTTCGCCCACAGCCGGCCGTTCTGGTGGTATCTGCCGCTCTTGCCGGCGCTCTTTTTCCCCTGGCTGGTCTGGCCGCCGCTCTTGCGCGCCGTGGCCGGCTTGCGCCGCGGCATCGAGCCGGCCTTGCGGCTCTGCCTGATCTGGTTCGGCGCGGCGCTGCTCGTCTTCTCGCTGGTCAGTGGCAAGCAGCCGCATTACCTGGTGCCCGAATTCGCGCCCTTCGCGCTCTTCCTCGCCCGCGGCCTGAGCGCCGGCCGCGACCGGCTGTCGCGCCGCGACCAGGTCCTTCCCGCGGCAACGATCCTGCTGCTCGGGCTGGTGCTGACGGTGGGCCCCTTGCTCCTCGACGCGCGCCCCGACCTGGTCGTCCGTTGGCAGCTCCCGGCCTGGTCGGTCGACATCTACGAAGAGGGCGGGCTGGTTCTGGTCGCCCTCGCCATTGCGGTTCTCGCCGTCAGGACCGAGGGCAGGCCGGGCCGCAACGCTGCCGTGGTCTTCGCCCTGCCGGCGAGCTTGTTTGCGGTGGCCCATCTGCTCGGATTGCCGGCGGCACGCGAGACGGTCGATCTCGCGCCGGCCGCCGCCTGGATCCGGGCCGAGGAAGACGCGGGGAAGCCGCTCGCCTATGCCGGCGAGTATCACGGCGAATTCCACTTCCTCGGCCGGTTGCGGCGCCCCTTCGAAGAAATCGACTACGCGGCGATCCCGGCGTGGTTCGCCAGCCACCCCGATGGCCGGGTCATCGCCCGCTACCACGAGCTGCCGAGCCAGGTCGCGCCGACTCTCTATCGCCAGCCGGTGCGTGGCCGCACGCTGGTTGTCTGGGGAGGCGAATCGGTCGCGGCCGACCCGCAGGCCTTCGCTCCGCGCTAGCCGCGTCCGGCCAGAGCCCCGTTCTCGACCCGGATGCGCCGCGCCAGCAGCGCCGCATTGAATAGCGAGAAGACGGCCGCGATCGCCCAGGCGCCGAAGGCGAGGGGCAGAACCGCGATCTCGGCGGCGACGATCGCGTAATTGGGGTGGCGCAGGAAGCGGTAGGGACCGTGCCGCACCAGAGCGGCATGCGGCACGGTGATGATCCGGGTCGTCCAGAAGCGGCCGAGGCTCGTGATCACCCACAGCCGCCCGGCCTGCAGCAGCGCGAAGAGGCCGAGCAGCGGCCAACTTGCCGGCGCATCGGCCGGGATCAGCAGCGCCATCGCGCCAAGCCAGCCCGCGTGCAGGAGCACGAAATGGGGATAATGCGCCGCGCCGTGCTCGACGCCGCCCGCGGCGAGCAGGATGCGCGTGTTGCGCCGCGCCAGCACCAGCTCGGCGAGCCGCTGCAACGTCACCAGGGCCAGGACGGCGTGCAGCGGGCTCATTCCGTCGCCAGCAGCGCGAAGCCGGCAGTGAACCCCGGGCCGAGCGTGCTGAGCAGGTGCCGGCGCGCCCCGCCGGCGGCCAGCGCGCGTTCGAGCACGAACAGCACGGTCGCCGCCGACATGTTGCCGTATTCGCGCAGGACGTCGCGGCTATGGCCGAGCCCGCCCGGCCGGAGGCCGAAGACCTCCTCGAGCGCATCCAGCACCTTGGCCCCGCCGGGATGGCAGACGAAGCTGTCGATGTCGGCCAGCGTCAAGCCGCGGCCGGCGAGGAAGCGCACCGCCGCCTCGCGCAGGTGCCGGCGCACCCAGGCCGGGATGTCGCGCGAGAAGACGACCGCGAGCCCGTCGTCGCGGACGTCCCAGCCCATGACGTCGAGCGAGCGCGGCCAGGTATGCTCGCCCCAGCCGACGACGGTGGCGCCGTCGCCACGCGTCGACACCACCGCCGCCGCGGCGCCGTCGCCGAACAGGGCGGTGGCAATGACGTTGCTCTTCGAGCGGTCGTTGCTGCGGAAGGTCAGGCCGCAAAGCTCGACCACCAGCAGGAGATAGCGCTTGCCGGGTTCGGCGCAGGCCAGCTGCGCCGCACGCGCCAGGCCGAGCACGCCGCCGGCGCAGCCGAGGCCGAAAATCGGCAGCCGCTGCACGTCGCGCCGCAGCGGCAGCCGCTCCATCAGCAGCGCGTCGAGACTGGGCGTCGCCACGCCGGTCGACGAAACGACGACGAGACCGTCGACCTCGCCGGGGGACAGCCCCGCCCGCTCGATGGCCAGGCTCGCCGCCCGGTCGAGCAGGTCGACGGCGTGCGCCAGATAGAGCCGGTTGCGCTCGGCGAAACCATGCGGCCGCCGATACCAGTCGAGCGCGACGCAGGAGTGGCGCCGGGCGATGGCGGCATTGGCATAGACCGGGGTCAGGCGCTGCCAGTCGGCGAACGCTCCGGCGAACACTTCGGCCGCGCCGGCAGCCACCTCGTCCTGGTCGAGGACGAAGTCGGGCACCGCCGTCGCCAGCGCCAGGATGCGGGGAAGCGGCTGGGACATGGCTCTCCTTTCCGCAACGGCCGAGCGGCCTTCATCCCGTCACGCGAACGATATACAGTCGGCGCGACCCGCACAGCAGTAAACACGGATCACGGGCATGTTATTTCCTGGCTTCGAGCGGCGCTCGGTGGCGACGGGCGAGACCGACATCAGCCTGGTGATGGCGGGAAACGGGCCGCCGCTCCTGCTGCTGCACGGCTATCCGCAAAGCCACGCCATGTGGCACGCCGTGGCGCCCGAACTCGCGCGCCGCTTCACCGTGGTCGCCGCCGATCTGCGCGGCTACGGCGATTCGGGCAAGCCGGCGACCACTGCGGACCATTTCTCCTACAGCAAGCGGGCGAGCGCGCGCGACATGGTGCGGGTGATGGAGGCGCTCGGCTTTCCGCGCTTCTCGGTCGCCGGCCATGACCGCGGCGGCCGGGTGACGCATCGCCTCAGCCTCGACCACCCCGAGCGGGTGCGCAAGGCGGCAGTGCTCGACATCGTGCCCACCTTGCGCGTCTTCGAGAGCGTCAACCAGGCGGTGGCGTTGGGCTACTATCATTGGTTCTTCCTCAGCCAGCCGTTCGACCTGCCCGAGCGGCTGATCGGCGCCGACCCGGACTATTACCTGCAGAAGAAGCTCAAGGGCTGGGCGGGCGGCGGCTTCGACGGCTTTCACCCCGAGGCGGTCGCCGAATATCTGCGCTGCTTCCGCAATCCGGCGACGATCCACGCCAGCTGCGAGGACTACCGCGCCGCCGCCACCATCGACCTCGACCACGACCGCGCCGATCTCGATCGCAAGATCGCCTGTCCCTTGCTCGTGCTGTGGGGCGAGAAGGGGCTGATGCACAAGCATTTCGACGTGCTCGCGACCTGGCGCGAGCGCGCCGCCGACGTGCGCGGCCGCGCGCTTCCCTGCGGCCACTATCTCGCCGAGGAGGCGCCGGTCGAGACGGCGCGCGAATTGGCCGCCTTCTTTCAGGAGTGATTCTGCCATGAGCGAAGCCGGCGTGCCCGCGCCCCCGCCCGAGACACCGCCCGCGCCAGCCGCGCGGATCGGACTGCTGGCGCGCCTGCGCAACTGGTTCCTGGCCGGCGTCGTGGTGACGGCGCCGATCGGCCTGACGATCTATTTCACCTATCTGCTCGTGTCCTACGTCGATCGCAACGTGGTGACGCTGCTGCCGGAGGAATACCGGCCGGACCGCTATCTTCCTTTTGAGATCCCCGGCACCGGTGTGGTCATCGCCCTGGCCACCCTGACCCTGATCGGCTTCCTGACCGCCAATATCATCGGCCGGGCGCTGCTGCGCCTCGGCGAGCGCCTGGTCGAACGCATGCCGATCGTGCGCGGCATCTACAGCGCATTGAAGCAGGTGTTCGAGACCGTCTTCGCGCAGAAGGGCACCTCGTTCCGCCAAGTGGTGATGGTCGAGTTCCCCAAGCCCGGCATCTGGTCGCTCGGCTTCCTCACCAACGAGCAGACCGGCGAGGTCGGGCGCCGTCTCGGCGACGAGGTCATCGCGGTGTTCGTGCCGATGACGCCGAACCCGATGTCCGGCTTCCTCATCTACGCCCGGCGCCGCGAGGTGACGATGCTGGCGATGACGGTCGAGGATGCCTGGAAGCTGATCCTCTCGGGCGGCGTCGTCACCGCGCGCGACCGTCCCCTGAAGGCCCCGCCGCCGCACGAGCCGGTCGGCGACTAGGGACCTGTCCGGGTAGCGGGCGGGCTCGTGAAGCCGCGCAGCGCGGCCTTGCGGGCTTCCTCGGCGACGAGCATCGCCACGGCGAACGGCAACATGAATAGCCACGCCGACAAGTCGAGCGGCGCGGTACCGAACAGCGCATTGCCGAGCGGCGTGTAGACGATCGCGGCGATCAGGGCCAGCTCGGCGGCGATGCCGGCCAGGATCAGGGGATTGGCGCGCAGCGGCAGGGCAAAGGCCGATTGGCGCTCGCTGCGGCACTGCAGCACGTTGACCGCCTGGGTCACGACGATGGCGGCGAGACAAGCGCCGGTCGCCCGCAGGTAGAGCGGGTCGCTGCGCCCGAGCGCCATTCCCAAGCTCCAGCCGCCGACGTCGAGAACGAAGAAAAAGGCGGCCATTGCCGCCGCCGCCTCGAGCGGGCCGAGAAAAAGGTAGGCGCGTGCGAGCAGCGGCCAGGAAAGCAGCCGCTCGCCGCGCGGCCGTGGCGCCCGCCGCATGACGCCGGCATGAGGCGGTTCGGCGCCGAGCGCGAGCGCCGGCAGCATGTCGGTGCCGAGATCGACGGCGAGGATCTGGATGATCGTCAGCGGCAGCGGGATGCCGAACAGGACGAAGGCCAGGAACGGCACGATCTCGGGGATGTTCGAGGTCAGGATGTAGGTCATGAACTTGCGGATGTTGGCGAAGATCGCGCGCCCTTCCTCGATGCCGCCGACGATCGAGGCGAAATTGTCGTCGAGCAGGACGATGTCGGCGGCCGCCCGCGCCACGTCGGTGCCGCTGCGCCCCATCGCCACGCCGACGTCCGCCTCCTTGAGCGCCGGCGCGTCGTTGACCCCGTCGCCGGTGACGGCGACGATCTCGCCCTTGCGCTGCAGCGCCTTCACCAGCCGCAGCTTCTGCTCGGGGCTGGCGCGGGCGACGATCAGTGGATCGGCGTCGAGAGCGAGCTGGAGCGCAATGTCGGACATCGCCGCCAGCTCGTCGCCGCCGATCACGGCCGCGCCGTCGGCGCCGATAAGGCCGATCTCGCGGGCGATGGCCAGCGTCGTGCCGGCGTGATCGCCGGTGACGACGATCACCCGGACCCCGGCCTCGCGCGCCCTGGCGACGGCGGCGGCGACTTCGGCGCGCGGCGGATCCTCGAAGCCGGCCAGGCCGACCAGCACGAGGTCCCGTTCCGCGGGCGCCGCCGCCTCGGCCGGCGGAAGCACGCGGTAGGCGAAGGCCAGCAGCCGCAGCCCGCGCTCGGCAAGCCGTGCCTCGGCCGCGATCCATGCGGCGCGCCGTTCGGCATCGAGCAACTGCGGGCCCTCCGCCGTCTCGGCTGCAGTGCAAAGCGGCAGCAGGGCGGCAAGGGCGCCCTTGCAGAGCAGCACCGGCCCTTCGGCCAGGGCGTGCACGGTGACCAGCCGCATGCGCTCGGCGTCGAAGGGGATTTCCGACAGCCGCGGCGCCTCGGCACCGGCCCGCCGCTGCCGCTCGGCGAAGTCGACCAGCTCCCGCTCCATCGGGTCGCCCAGCCATTGGCCGCCGGCACCGCGTTCGAGCGTCTGGCACCAGCGGGCGACGGCGGCAAAGCGCGCGAGCGGGCCGGGCGGCATCCGGGCCGTCGGCTCGAAGTCGCTGCCGTCGAGGTGAAGGGTGCGCAACGCCATCCGGTTCTCGGTCAGCGTTCCGGTCTTGTCGGTGCAGACGACGGTGGCCGATCCCAGCGCCTCGATCGCCGGCAGGTGGCGCACCAGCACGTTGCGCCGCGCCATGCGCTGTGCGCCCATGGCCAGCGCCAGCGTCACCGTCGGCAGCAGCCCTTCGGGCACGTTGGCGACGATGATGCCGATGGCGAAGATGAAATTCTCCCAGAAGCCGAGCTCAAGGCGCAGGCCGATCAGGAAAAAGATGACGCCGAGCAGCGAGGCCAGTGCGGCGACGACCCGGCTGACGTGGGCGATCTCGACGAGCAGTGGCGACAGGCCGCCCGGCGTTGCCTGCGCCAGTCGGGCGATGCGGCCGAACTCGGTATGGGCGCCGGTGGCGAAGACCACTGCCGTCCCCTCGCCGGCGGCGATCGCCGTGCCGGCAAAGAGCAGGTTGCGGCTTTCGGCCGGTGCGCCTGCCGGCGCCGGTTCGGAATCGCGCGGGCGCGGCAGCGCCTCGCCGGTGAGGACCGCGGTATTGACCAGCAGGCGGTGCGCCTCGATCACGCGGCAGTCGGCCGGCACGATGTCGCCCGCCGCCACCATGACCACGTCGCCGGGCACGATCTCCTCGGCGACGACCAGGGCGGCGCTGCCCGCCCGCCGGACCTTGGCCCGTTGCGGCAGCAGCCGCTCGAGGGCGCGCAGCGTGAGCTCGGCCCGGTAGTCCTGCCAGAAGGCGAACAGGCCGTTGACGACGATCACGCCGACGATGGCGAGGCCAAGCGTGGCCATGCCCTGGCCGGGCTGGCGCCATTCGGCGATGAAGGCGAGCGCCGCGGCCAGCCAGAGGATGAGGGCGAAGAAATGCACAAATGTCTTGCCGAGCCGGCGCCAGGGCGGCTCACCGCGCACGGGCTCCAGGCGGTTCGGCCCGAACTCGGCCAGCCGGCGTCGCGCCTCGGCCGCCGTCAGGCCATCGCGCTGGCTGCGCAACCGGGCGAGGGCGCCTGCGCTGTCGAGACGGTGGACTTCCATGGCGCGGCCCTTGCCGGGCTCAGCCCGAGCGCAGGTAGGCCACGGCGGCGTCGCGCTCGAACAGATAGAGCAGGACGCGCAGCGCCCGGCCGCGCTCGCTCTTCAGCCCCGGGTCGCGCTCGAGGACGAGCCGCGCGTCGTCGCGCGCCGTCGCCAGCAGCGCTTCGTGATGGGCGAGGTCGGCGAGGCGGAATTCCGGCAGCCCGCTCTGGCGGGTGCCGAGCAGCTCGCCGGCGCCGCGCAGCCGCAAGTCCTCCTCGGCGATGCGGAAGCCGTCGTCGGTGCCGCGCAGGACCTTGAGCCGCGCCTTCGCCGTCTCGCCGAGCGGCGGCTGGTAGAGCAGCAGGCAGGCGGCGGCGCGCTCGCCGCGGCCGACGCGGCCGCGCAGCTGGTGCAGCTGGGCGAGGCCGAAGCGCTCGGCGTGCT
>CAYTWJ010000048.1:0-13566 GCA_964442055.1 uncultured Rhodospirillaceae bacterium
GGCTCGGGCAACCTGCGCTCGGCGGCCAAGGCCTTCGAGCGCGCCGCACGCCAGGCGGGTCTGGCGCTGCCGGTGGCGGTGACCAGCGACCCGGCGACGGTGGCGGCGGCCGAGCGCATCGTCCTGCCCGGCGTCGGCGCCTTCGGCGACTGCCGGCGCGGGCTCGATGCGCTGCCCGGCATGGTCGAGGCGCTCAACGAGGCGGTGCGCCGCCGCGGCCGGCCGTTTTTCGGCATCTGCGTCGGCATGCAGCTGATGGCGACGCGCGGGCTCGAGCACGGCGTCCACCCCGGCCTCGACTGGATCGCCGGCGAGGTGGTTGCGCTGGCCCCGATCGATCCCAATCTGAAGATTCCGCACATGGGCTGGAACGAGCTCGATGATCTCGCCGCGCACCCGCTGCTCGCCGGCATCGGTCGCGGCGCGCACGCCTATTTCGTGCACAGCTACCATTTCCGGCCGGCCGAGGCGTCGGCGCGGCTGGCGTCGGCCGATTACGGCGGCCCGATCGCCGCCGTGGTCGGGCGCGACAACATGGTCGGCACCCAGTTCCATCCCGAGAAGAGCCAGGCCACCGGCCTGCGCCTGATCGGCAATTTCCTGACGTGGAGACCATGAACGGTCCTGCTGCCAATACCGGCGTCGAGCGGCTGACGGGCTTCAGCGATGAGGAGCTCGAGGAGCTCTGCGAGGCGACCGACGAGGCGATCCTCGACGGCAACGGCTTCGGCTGGCTGCAGCCGCCGCGCCGGCGGGTGCTCGAAAGCTATTGGCGCGGCGTCCTGCTTGTGCCCGAGCGCGAGCTCTACGTCGCCCGGCTCGAGGGCCGCATCGTCGGCAGCGCCCAGCTCCTGAAGCCGCCGCCGAACAACGAGGCCGGCGCCCATGCCGCCGAGCTGTCGACCTTCTTCATCGCCCCCTGGGCGCGCGGCCATGGCCTGGCGCGCGGGCTTTTGCGCGCCTGCGAGGAATCGGCGCGGGGCCAGCGCTTCCGCCAGCTCGACCTGAGCGTGCGCGCGACGCAGGAGGCGGCGATCAAGCTCTACGAAGACGCCGGCTTCGTGCGCTGGGCGGTCAACGAGCGCTATGCCTGCATCGACGGCAAGTACGTTGCCGGCTACTGCTACACCAAGGTCTTCGACGGCCCGCGGCCGGCGGCGGCGGCGACGCGGCCGGGCAAGCCGGCGCAGGCGAAACGCGCCGCGCCGGCGCCTGCGGCCGGGGCGGACGAAGCGTGATCCTCTATCCCGCCATCGACCTCAAGGACGGCGCCTGCGTCCGCCTGGTGCAGGGCGACATGGCGCGGGCGACCGTCTTCAACCGCGATCCGGCGGCGCAGGCGCGCGCCTTCGTCGCCGCCGGCTTCCGCTGGCTGCACCTGGTCGACCTCGACGGCGCCTTCGCCGGCCGGCCGGTGAACGCGCCGGCGGTCGAGGCGATCCTCGCCGCGGTCAGTGTGCCGGTGCAGCTCGGCGGCGGGCTGCGCGACCTCGCCACCATCGAGTTCTGGCTCGGCCGCGGCGTCGCCCGCGCGGTGCTGGGCACGCTGGCGGTGCGCGACCCGGAGCTGGTGCGCGAGGCCTGCCGGCGCCATCCCGGCCGCATCGCGGTCGGCATCGACGCCCGCGGCGGCCGCGTCGCCGTCGAGGGCTGGGCCGAGGAGAGCGAGCTCGGCGCGCTCGATCTCGCCCGCCGCTTCGTCGATGCCGGCGTCGCCGCCATCGTCTACACCGACATCGAGCGCGACGGCGCGCTGGCCGGCGTCAACGTCGCCGCCACGGCGGCGCTGGCCCGCGCGGTGCCGATCCCGGTGATCGCCTCGGGCGGCGTCGCCTCGCTCGAGGATTTGCGCGCGCTGCGCGCCGAGGCGGCGAGCGGCATCGCCGGGGTCATCATCGGCCGCGCGCTCTACGACGGGCGCATCGATGCGCGCGCGGCGCTCGAGCTGATGGCGGCCTGACCGTGCTCAAGGCGCGCATCATCCCCTGCCTCGACGTCAAGGACGGCCGCGTCGTCAAGGGCGTCAACTTCGTGCGCCTGCGCGATGCCGGCGACCCGGTCGAGCAGGCGGCGCTCTACGACGCGCAGGGCGCCGACGAGCTCTGCTTCCTCGACATCACCGCCAGCTATGAGAACCGCGACATCCTGCTCGACGTGGTCGGCCGCACCGCCGAGCAGTGCTTCATGCCGCTCACCGTCGGCGGCGGCGTGCGCAGCGTCGAGGACGTGCGCCGGCTGCTGCTCGCCGGCGCCGACAAGGTCTCGGTCAACACCGCCGCCGTGGCGCGGCCCGACTTCGTGCGCGAGGCGGCCGAGAAGTTCGGCAGCCAGTGCATCGTCGTCGCCGTCGACGCCAAGCAGACCGGGCCGGGCGCCTGGCAGGTCTTCACCCACGGCGGCCGCACGGCCACCGGGCTCGATGCCGTCGAATGGGCGCGGCGCGTGACCGCGCTCGGCGCCGGCGAGATCCTGCTCACCTCGATGGACCGCGACGGCACGCGCGACGGCTACGACATCGCGCTCACCCGCGCCGTCGCCGACGCGGTCGGCGTGCCGGTGATCGCCTCGGGCGGCGTCGGCTTCCTCGACCACCTGGTCGCCGGGGTGCGCGACGGCCATGCCAGCGCGGTGCTCGCCGCCTCGATCTTCCATTTCGGCGAATACTCGATCGCCGAGGCCAAGGCCCACATGAAGCGCGCCGGCATCCCGGTGCGCGACGTGCCGGCGGGAGGGACGCCATGACCGCTCAAGCCGACAGCGCGGTGCTCGACCGCCTCTACGCGGTGATCGCCAGCCGCAAGGGCGCCGACCCCGAGCGTTCCTACACCGCCCGGCTGTTCGGGCGCGGCACCGGCCACATCGCCAAGAAGACCGGCGAGGAGGCGATCGAGACGGTGATCGCCGCGCTCGAGCGCTCGCCCGAGCAGGTGGTGACGGAAAGCGCCGACCTGCTCTATCACCTGCTGGTGCTGTGGGCCGATGCCGGCGTCGAGCCGGCGCAGGTCTATGCCGAGCTGGTGCGGCGCGAGGGCACCTCGGGCGTCGACGAGAAGAAGGCGCGGCCCAGGACCTGACCGCGGACCGGGGGGAAAGCGACCATGGCCTACGACGAGCGCAACGTCTTCGCGCGCATCCTGCGCGGCGAGCTGCCCTGCAAGAAGGTGCTCGAGACCGAGCACAGCCTTGCCTTCCACGACATCAACCCGCTGGCGCCGACCCACGTCCTGGTCATCCCCAAGGGCAAGTATGTCGGCATGGACGACTTCACCCAGCGGGCGAGCGCCGCCGAGATCGTCGATTTCGTGCGCGCCGTCGGCGAGGTGGCGCGGCTCACCGGGGCGAGCGAGAGCGGCTTCCGCATCCTCGCCAACAGCGGCGCCCACGCCCACCAGGAGGTGCCGCACCTGCACATGCACCTCTTCGCCGGCCGTCCGCTCGGGCCGATGCTCAAGCGGGCGCCGTAGCGGGGCGGGGCTCACGCCGCCGCTTGCGGCCGCGGCACGCCCTTGAGGTCGGCGGGCAGCGCGAGCGGCGTCTCGAGCACGTAGACCGCGAGCGGCTCGGCCCGGCCGCGGATCGCGATCTCCTCGCTGCGGAAGGACGCGAGGTCGACGCCGGCGCGCTCGGCGACCAGCCGGCTCACCACCAGCCCGGCGCCGAAGTCCTTGGTCGCCTGCTCGAGCCGGGCCGCGGTGTTGACCGCGTCGCCGACCGCGGTCAGCGAGGTGGCGCGCGCATGGCCCATCTCGCCGACGATGGCCGGGCCGCAATGGATGCCGATGCCGAGCTTCAGCGGCTCGCCGAGCTCGTGGGCGAGCGTGCGGTTGAGCTCGGCCATCGCCTGGCCCATCGCCCGCGCCGCGGCCAGCGCGTTGCGGCAGCCGAGCGGCGCGCCGCGGTCGATGCCGAAGAGCGCCATCACCCCGTCGCCGATGAACTTGTCGAGCCGGCCGCCATTGCGCTCCACCGCCTCGCCCATCAGGCGGAAATACTGGTTGAGCACGAAGACCACGTCGTAGGGCAGCTTGTGCGCGGCGAAGGGCGTGAAGGCGCGCAGGTCGGCGAACAGGATGGCGATCTCGCGCTCGGCGCCCTGCAGATAGCCCGGCCGGGCGAAGGCGTCGCGCGGGTGCGCGCCGGGCGGCAGCAGCGGCGTCACCTGCAGGTCGGCGAGCGGGCGGATCAGGCAGGCGAGCCGCACCCCCGGCGGGGCGCCGACGCGCGCCAGCACCCGCCGCTCCTCGGCGCTCGGCTCGGGCAGAAGCTCGGCGCCCTCGCCCACCCGCACCCGGCAGGTCGAGCAGCGGCCGCGCCCGCCGCAGACCGAGGCGTGCGGGATGCCGGCCAGCCGGCTCGCCTCGAGCACGCTCAGCGTCGAGGGCTGGATGGTCACGCTGCGCCCGTCGGCATAGGCGAGCACGATGCCGCCGCGCCGGTGCCGCAGGCGGTCGCGCACCAGGCGCGCGCCGAGCACCAGCGCCAGCAACGCGGCGAAGCCGAGGCGCAAATCGTCGCGCCATTCGTAGATCATCGCCGCGCCGACCTCGTAGGGCATCGGCAGGTTGAGGTCGCGGAAGAAGGCCTCGCGCCAGGCCGGGTCCTCGGCCAACCGCTCGATCTCGCGCGCGCCCGAAAGGAAGCCGGCAAGGCCGAACACCGGCATGAGCAGCGCGACGGCGTAGAGCCAGGGCACGGCGCGCCGGTACCAGGGCCTGAGCCTGAGCCAGAAATGCAGCCCGAGGCAGCCGTGCAGCCAGACCACGAGCAGCAGGATCGATTCCTCGAGGCCGGCCTGCTTGCTCACCACCCAGAGGTTGATCAGCTCCCAGGCGTAAGTGTCGTTGACGCCGTAGAGCTCGTGCAGGCCGCGCGTGGCGAGCACGTGCGCGACCAGCAGCGGCGGGATGGCGAGGCCGGCGAGCAGCTGCGCGACCTCGGCCGCCGGCATGCCGCGCAGCGTGCGCCGGCGGTAGAGCGACCACAGCACGAGCGCGAGGTGCGTCGTCAGCCCGCCGTAGAGCAGCAAGGTGCCGAGCGGCGAGCGCCAGACGGCGATAAAGACCTCGCGCCCGCCCTCCATCGCGGCGACCGAGACGAGGCCGAGCGAATGGTTGAGGATGTGCGTGCCGATGTAGGCCAGCAGCACCAGGCCGCCGGCCAGCCGCAGCCGCGCTCCCCAGTGGAAGCCGCCCTTGCCCATCGCCCGATTGTGGCACGTGGCGGGCGGCGGCGCATCTCAGGCGAAGCGGCGTGCGACGATCTCCCTGAGCGGCCGCTCGGGGCGGGCGCCGAAATGGCTGATCACCTCGGCGGCGCAGAGCGAGCCGATGCGGCCGCAATCGTGCAGGTCGCGGCCCTGGGTCAGGCCGTGCAGGAAGCCGGCGGCATAAAGATCGCCGGCGCCGGTGGTGTCGACCACCTTGGGCAGCTTCTCGGCGTCGATCACGTGCACCTCCTCGCCGGCGATCACCACCGAGCCGCGCTCGGAGCGGGTCAACGCCGCGATCTGCACCCGGTGGCGGACGCGCTGCAGCGCCTCGTCGAAGTCGCGCGCCTTGTAGAGCGAGACGATCTCGTTCTCGTTGGCGAACAGGATGTCGACCTCGTTCTCGACCAGCGCTATGAACTCGTCGCGCCAGCGGTCGACGCAGAACGGGTCGGAGAGCGACAGCGCCACCATGTGCCCGGCGTCGTGGCTGATCTGCATCGCCTTGCGGAAGGCCTCCTTCGCCATCGGCGGGTCCCAGAGATAGCCTTCGAGATAGGTGATGTCGGCGTTGGCGACGATGTCGGGCTCGATGTCCTCGGGGCCGAGCTGGGTGCAGGCGCCGAGAAAGGTGTTCATGGTCCGCTGCGCGTCGGGCGTGACCAGGATCAGGCAGCGCGCGGTGGTGGCGCCGTTGTTGGCCGGCGGCGTGGCGAAGGTGACGCCGAGCGAGCGGATGTCGTGGGCGAAGACGCGGCCGATCTGGTCGTCGCGCACCTTGCCGATGAAGGCGGCGTTGCCGCCCAGCGAGGCGATGCCGGCGATGGTGTTCGCCGCCGACCCGCCCGAGCATTCGACGCCGGGGCCCATCTCGGCATAGAGGGCCTCGGCCGCCGCCTCGTCGATCAGCGCCATGGTCCCCTTGACCAGCCGGCGCTCTTCGAGGAAGCCGTCGTTGGCATGGCTCAGCACGTCGACGATGGCGTTGCCGATGCCGACCACGTCGTACTTCGCCTGGCTCATCCCCGTTCTCCCTAGCGAATCCGGGCCGGAGTATAGGCGGCGGCGGGCGGCGCACAAGCGGCAGGCGCCGGATTGGCCCTCGACAAGACCCGCCCCCGCCAGCACACTCCCCGCGCCATGAACGACCTCGTCAAGCTGACCGCCCGCGAGGCGGTCGCCCGCCTCGCCCGGCGCGAGCTTTCGCCGCTCGAGCTGATCGATGCCGCCGAACGGCGCACCGCCGCCACCGACGGCGCCGTCAACGCGCTGCCGACGCGCTGCTTCGAGCGGGCGCGCGAGCGCGCGCGCCGCCTGCTTGGCCCCGATGCGGCGCCGCCCGGCTACCTGCACGGCCTGCCGGTGGCGATCAAGGACCTGGTCGACGTCGCCGGCGTGCGGACCACGCAAGGCTCGCCGATCTTCCGCGACCGGGTGCCGGAGAGCTCGGACTGGGCGGTCGAGCGGCTGGAGGCGATGGGCGCGCTGGTCGTCGCCAAGTCGAACACGCCCGAATTCGGCGCCGGCGCCCAGACCTTCAACGAGGTCTTCGGCACCACCCGCAACCCCTGGGACACCGCCACCACGCCCGGCGGCTCGTCGGGCGGCGCGGCGGTGGCGCTGGCGACCGGCCAGGTCTGGCTGGCCGACGGCTCCGACCTGGGCGGCTCGCTGCGCATCCCGGCGAGCTATTGCGGCGTCGTCGGCCTCAGGCCGTCGCCGGGCCGGGTGGCGCACGGGCCGGGCCTGGTGCCCTTCGACCCGCTCGCCGTCGAGGGGCCGATGGCGCGCAATATCGGCGACCTCGCCCTGATGCTCGATGCCCAGGCCGGGCTCGATGCGCGCGATCCGCTCAGCTTCGAAACGCCTTCCGGCCTGTTCGGCGCCGCCGTCGCCGCGCCCCGCAAGCCGCGGCGGGTCGCCTTCAGCCCGGATCTCGGCCTCGGCCCGGTCGACGCCGAGGTTCGGGAGATCTGCCGCCGGGCCGCGCTCGCCTTCGCCGATCTCGGCGTCGAGGTGGTCGAGGCGGCGCCCGATCTGCGGGATGCCGAGCCGATCTTCGACACCTTTCGCGCCGCCCGCTTCGCCGCGGTGCACGGCCCGACGCTGGAACGCCACCGCGACCAGCTCAAGCCCGAGATCATCTGGAACATCGAAAAGGGCCTTGCCCTCACCGCCGACGACATCGGCCGCGCCGAGCGCGCCCGCGCCGCGCTGTGCCGGCGCACCGCCGCCTTCTTCGCCGGGCACGACCTGCTGCTCTGCCCGACGGTGGCCGCGCCGCCCTTCGACCACCGCATCCGCTACCTGACCGAGCTCGGCGGCGTGAAGTTCGAGACCTATACCGGCTGGCTGTTCCTGACCTTCGCCATCACGCTCACCGCCTGCCCGGCGCTGTCGCTGCCGGCGGGCTTCACCCGCGCCGGCCTGCCGGTCGGCCTGCAGATGGTGGCGCCGCCGCGCGCCGAGGCGCCGCTGCTGGCGGCGGCGGCGTTGCTCGAGGCACGTCTCGGCCTCGCCGCACGGCTGCCGATCGAGCCGCGCGGGGCCTGACGGGCGGCGGCGGTGCTGCGTTCGTTTCGACTCGCGGCGGCGCAGCTCGCCGATCCGGCGGTGCGCCGGGTGGTCTGGCGCTCGGCCGGGCTCTCGCTGGCGGTGCTGGTGGCGCTCGCCGCCGGCCTGTGGTGGGCGCTGGCGGCGCTGCCGCGCTTCGAGAGCGAGTGGCTGAACTGGCTGGTCGACATCGTCTCGGCGCTGGGCTTCCTCCTCGGCGCGGCCTTGCTCTTCCCGGCCGTGGTCTCGGCCTTCGTCGGCCTCTTCCTCGACGACGTCGCCGGCGCGGTCGAGCGGCGCCACTACCCGGCCGACCCGCCCGGCAAGCCGCTCGCCTTCGGCCCCAATCTCGTGGCCGAGCTGCGTTTCGCGCTGGTCGTGATCGGCTGCAATCTGCTCGCCTTGCCGGTCTATGTCGCGGGCTTCTTCCTGCCGCCGCTCAACCTCGTCGTCTACTACCTGCTCAACGGCTATCTGCTCGGCCGCGAGTATTTCCAGCTCATCGCCTGGCGCCATCTCGACCAGCCGGCGGCGGCGGCGCTGAGGCGGCGCCACCAGGGCCGGCTGCTGGCCGCCGGCTGCCTCATCGCCTTCCTGTTGACGGTGCCGGTGGTCAACCTGATCGCCCCGGTTCTGGCGACGGCGGCGATGGTGCATATTGTGCGGGCGCTGCGCGCCGGCTGACCGGCGCCGGCGAGGGGGGAAGGCGATTGCACGGCCGCGAGACGAGCGAGGTTTGCACCGCGCGCCGCCCCGGCCTGCTCTTGGCGGCGCTGGGCGCGCTGCTGCTCGCCGCCTGCGCCGGCGCGCCGCCGCCCGGCCCCCCGGCCGAGGACGGGCCAAGCCCGGCCGCGGTCGCGGCGATGCCGCCGGAAGCGCCGGCCGCCGAGCCCCGGAAGCGCGCGCCTGCGGCGGCCGACCTGGTCGGGCTCAGCGCCCGGCGCGTCTTCGCCCTCTTCGGCGCGCCGACGCTGCTGCGCCGCGAGCCGCCGGCCGAGGTCTGGCAATATGCCGGCAGCCGCTGCGTGCTGTTCGTCTTCCTCTATCGCGAGATCGGCGATCAGGGCGAGGGCGAGGAGCGGGTGCTGCACGCCGAAACCGGCGGCCGCGACGGCGGCCGCGGCATCGGCGACGCCGCCTGCCTCGAGGCGCTGCGCCGGCCCGACAAGGACGCGGCGGCCCCGAGTTCGTGACCGCGCCGCGCCGCGAAGGATTCAGGCGGCGGTTTTCTCCTGCCTGCTCTTGCCCTTGAAGGCGCAGAGGTCGGCGACGGCGCAGCGCCAGCATTCCGGCCGGCGGGCCTTGCAGACATAGCGTCCGTGCAGCACGAGCCAGTGGTGGGCGTGGCGCTTGTACGACGCCGGCACCGCCTTCTCGAGCGCCTTCTCGACGGCGAGCGGCGTGCGCCCGCGGGCGAGCCCGGTGCGGTTGCTGACGCGGAAGATGTGCGTGTCGACGGCGATGGTCGGCTGGCCGAAAGCGACGTTGAGGATGACGTTGGCGGTCTTGCGGCCGACGCCGGGCAGGGCCTCGAGCGCGGCGCGGTCCTCGGGCACCTTGCCGCCGTACTGGTCGACCAGGATCTTCGAGGCCTTGATGATGTTCTTCGCCTTGCTGTTGTAGAGGCCGATGGTCTTGACATAGTCGCGCAGGCCCGGCTCGCCGAGCGCCAGCATCTTCGCCGCCGAATCGGCGCGCTTGAACAGCGCCGCCGTCGCCTTGTTGACGCCGGCGTCGGTCGACTGCGCCGAGAGCACGACGGCGACCAGCAAGGTGTAGGGATTGGTGTGGTCGAGCTCGCTCTTGGGATGGGGATTGGCGGCGGCGAGGCGCCGGAACAGCTTTTCGATGTCGGCGGGCTTCATCGCGACACTCTAGCCACAGATGCGCCGGCGAGCCAACAGGCTGCCGGCGGCGGCCGAGGATGAATCTGCCGCCGCCAGGGGGCGCCCTCGTGATTTGCCCGCGGCGTCGCGAACGATTATCTATGGCAAATGCACGGTCTGCCGCCCGCCGCGCCAGCGCGGCTTCATTTCGATGCGGTCTTGCGTCCTCATCGCTCGCTGCCGCCGGCGGGGTTCGCCCTCTTGATGGCGGCGGTGGCGCTGGTCAGCTTCGTCGCCGGCCTCGCCTTCCTGCTGCGGGGCGCCTGGCCGGTGTTCGGCTTCTTCGGCCTCGACGGGCTGCTGATCTACGTCGCCTTCCGGCTCAACTACCGCGCCGGGCGGCTGGTCGAGACGGTGCGGCTTGCCGACGACGTCCTGACGGTGCGGCGCGTCGCGCCCGGCGGCCGGGCCGCCAGCTGGACCTTCCAGCCCTACTGGCTGCGCGTGCGCCTGGGCGCCGAGGGCGAGGGCAGCCCGCTCACGCTCACCAGCCACGGCCGCAGCCTGGTCATCGGCAGTTTCCTGAGCCCCGGCGAGCGGCGCGACTTCGCCGCCGCGCTCGAGGACGCGCTCGCGCGCTGGCGCGCGCCCGGCGGCGCCTGAAAACCCCGATATCGAACGCAAGAAGCGGAACGCGGACGGCGCGGCGCGCGGGCTAGGGTCGGCCTCTCCTGACGGGAGGCGAAGCGATGTCCATGCCCGCGCAATATCTCCTCGGCTGCGCCGCCCGCCAGGCGGCCCGGCGAACGGCCCTGGTCCCGCGCTATCTGATCGGCTGGCTGCTGCTCGGGCTGGCCGTCGCCCGCGAGCGCCGCCAGCTCGCCGCGATGAGCGAGCGCGATCTCAAGGACATCGGGTTGAGCCGCGCCGATGCGGCGCGCGAGGCGGCGCGGACCTGCTGGGACCTGCCGGCCGACCGGCTCAGGTTCTGAGGCCGAGCACCTCGGCCATGCCGTAGAGGCCGGGACCGCGGCCGCGCGCCCAGATCGCCGCGCGCACCGCGCCGCGGGCGAAGATGCTGCGGTCGCCGGCCTTGTGGCTGAGCTCGACGCGCTCGTCGTCGGCGGCGAAGATCACGCTGTGCTCGCCGACCACGTTGCCGCCGCGCAGGGCGGCGAAGCCGATATGGCCGCGCCGGCGGGCGCCGGTGATGCCGTCGCGGCCGCGGTCGGCGACGTCGGCGAGCGTCACGCCGCGGCCCTGCGCCGCCGCCTCGCCGAACAGCAGCGCGGTGCCCGACGGCGCGTCGACCTTCATGCGGTGGTGCATCTCGACGATCTCGATGTCGAAGTCGGCGTCGAGCGCCGCCGCCACCTGGCGCACCAGCAAGGCGACCAGGTTGACGCCGAGGCTCATGTTGTAGCTCTGCACCACGGCGGTGTGCCGCGCCGCCTTCTCCAGCGCGGCGAAATGCGCCGGCTCGAGCCCGGTCATGCCGACGTCGTAGGCGGTCTTGCCCTGGGCGGCGAGCTCGGCATGGGCGGCGAGCGCGGCCGGGGCGGTGAAGTCGATCACCGCGTCGGCGGCGGCGAAAAGCGGCAACGGGTCGTCGCCGATGACCTGGCCGACGGCGCCGATGCCGGCGAGCTCGCCCATGTCGCGCCCGATCGCCGGCGCGCCCGGCCGCTCGACGCCGCCGGCGAGCGCGCAGCCCGCAGTGGCGGCGACGGTGCGGGCCAGCGCCACGCCCATGCGCCCGCCGGCGCCGAGGATGCCGATTTTCACGTTGGCCACCGCCGCCTCTCCCCGCCTCGCAATGGCGCGATCAAAGACCGCGGCCGCCGCCTTGGCAAGCGGCAAGCGGCGGCGGGCTATTCCTTGCCGCCGCCGAGGAACTCGCGCATGCGGGCGAAGAAGCCGGCCGATTCCGGGCTGGTCTCCTCGCTGCCGGCCTTCTCGAACTCCTGCAGGAGCTCGCGCTGGCGCTTGCTCAGGTTGACCGGCGTCTCGACGCTCGCCTGCACGTACATGTCGCCGTGGCCGAGCCCCTGCAGCGCCGGCATGCCCTTGCCGCGCAGGCGGAACTGGCGGCCGGACTGGGTGCCGGCGGGGACGTTGATGCGGGCGCGGCCGCCGTCGAGGGTGGGGATCTCGATGCTGCCGCCGAGCGCGGCGGCGATCATCGAGATCGGCACCCGGCAATAGATGTGCAGGCCGTCGCGCCGGAAGAAGCGGTGCGGCGCGATCGAGAGGAAGACGTAGAGGTCGCCCGGTGGCCCGCCGCGCAGGCCCGCCTCGCCCTCGCCGGCGAGGCGGATGCGGGTGCCGTCGTCGACGCCCGGCGGAATCTCGACCGAGAGCGTGCGCTCCTTGTGGGTGCGGCCCGAGCCGCCGCAGACGGCGCAGGGATTCTCGATCACCCGGCCGACGCCGCCGCAGGTCGCGCAGGTGCGCTCGATGGTGAAGAAGCCCTGCTGGGCGCGCAGCTTGCCGCGGCCCTGGCAGGCCGGGCAGGTGACCGGCTTGGTCTCGGCGGCCGCGCCCGAGCCGTGGCAGGTGTCGCAGGCGACCGAGGTAGGCACGCGGATGCGCGCGGTCTTGCCGCGAAACGCCTCCTCGAGCGTGATCTCGAGGTTGTAGCGCAGATCGGCGCCGCGGCTCACCCCGCCGCCGCCGCGCCTGCCGCCCATGATCTCGCCGAACAGGTCGTCGAAGACGTCGGCGAAGGAGCTGGTGAAGTCGAAGCCGCCGGCGCCGGCGCCGCGCCCGCCGCCGCCTTCGAACGCCGCGTGGCCGAACTGGTCGTAGGCGGCGCGCTTGCCGTCGTCCTTGAGGACGTCGTAGGCCTCGCTCACCTCCTTGAACTTGCGCTCGGCCTCCTTGTCGCCCGGATTGCGGTCCGGGTGATATTGCATGGCGAGCTTGCGGTAGGCCTTCTTGAGGTCGTCGGCGCCGGCGCCGCGGCCGACGCCGAGGATCTCGTAGAAATCGCGCTTGGCCATGTCTGGCTTTCAGCGTTCAGCCGACAGCCGTCAGCCGACGGCCAGCCGCCGAGGGCGGCTCACGCCGACTTGCTCTTCTTGTCGTCGTCGACCTCCTCGAACTCGGCGTCGACGATGGTTTCCTCGCCCGGCTTGCCGGCCTTCGCCTTGCTCTCCGCCTCGCCGGCGCCGCCGGCGGCCGCCTCGGCCGCGCCCTCGGCGGCCTGCTGCTGGCGATAGAGCGCCTCGCCGATCTTCATCGACACCTGGGCGAGCTTCTCGGTGCCCGACTTGATCGCCTCGGCGTCCTCGGACTCCATCGCCTTGCGCAGGTCGGCGATGGCCGCCTCGATCGCCGCCTTGTCGGCGGCCGGCGCCTTGTCGCCGAGCTCCTTCAGCGTCTTCTCGGTGGTGTGGATCAGCGCGTCGGCATGGTTGCGGGCTTCGGCCAGCGCCTTGCGCTTCTTGTCCTCGGCGGCGTGGGCCTCGGCCTCCTTGACCATCTTCTGGATGTCGGCCTCGGCGAGGCCGCCCGAGGCCTGGATGCGGATCTGCTGCTCCTTGCCGGTGCCCTTGTCCTTGGCCGAGACCTGGACGATGCCGTTGGCGTCGATGTCGAAGGTGACCTCGATCTGCGGCACGCCGCGCGGCGCCGGCGGGATGCCGACCAGGTCGAACTGGCCGAGCAGCTTGTTGTCGGCGGCCATCTCGCGCTCGCCCTGGAAGACGCGGATGGTGACCGCGTTCTGGCCGTCCTCGGCGGTCGAGAAGACCTGGCCCTTCTTGGTCGGAATGGTGGTGTTGCGGTCGATCAGGCGGGTGAAGACGCCGCCCAGCGTCTCGATGCCGAGGCTCAAGGGCGTGACGTCGAGCAGGAGCACGTCCTTGACCTCGCCCTTCAGCACCGCGGCCTGGATGGCGGCGCCGACGGCGACGACCTCGTCGGGGTTGACGCCCTTGTGCGGGTCCTTGCCGATCAGCTCCTTCACCTTCTCCTGCA
>CAYTWJ010000049.1:0-4743 GCA_964442055.1 uncultured Rhodospirillaceae bacterium
CAGGTCCGAGATCGCGCCCATGGTGCAGAAATTGGTGCGGTGCGCGGTGGCGCCGAAGACGGCGCCGACCAGCAATCCACCGATCCCGACAATTGTGCTGACTGGCAGCCCTTCCATCTCCGCCTCCCCGCGGCTCCGCCGTTTGACCTTTATATGACTTATCTCTAATATACAGACCGGGCGGCGGCCGCGGAACTGCATTCTTGCACAGTTCCTGGCCCGAGCCGCCGCACTATATCAATCATTTGCCGCAGCGTGACGGGGGAGGGCAACCGGTGAGCGGCAAGACCAGCCGGCCGCATGCCTCCCTGTCGCGCGTTTCCGCCGCGACCATCGGGCTGCCTGCACGATGAGCGAGCCGATCATCGCCACATCCCCGACCGTCTCCGACACGGTCAAGACGACGACCTGCTACATGTGCGCCTGCCGCTGCGGCATCAAGGTGCACTTGCGCGACGGCGCGATCCGCTACATCGAGGGCAACCGCGATCATCCGGTCAACCGCGGCGTGATCTGCGGCAAAGGCTCGGCCGGGATCATGAAGCAGGACTCGCCGGCGAAGCTGCGCAAGCCCCTGCTGCGGATCGGCGAGCGCGGCGAGGGCCGCTTCAAGGAGATCGAATGGGACGAGGCGCTGGGGCTGGCCACTAGCTGGCTCGGGCGCATCCGGGCCGAGGATCCGCGCCGGCTCGCGCTGTTCACCGGCCGCGACCAGAGCCAGGCGCTGACCGGCTGGTGGGCCCAGGCCTTCGGCACGCCGAACTACGCCGCGCACGGCGGCTTCTGCTCGGTCAGCATGGCGGCGGCGGGGCTCTACACCATCGGCGGCGCGTTCTGGGAGTTCGGCGATCCGGACTTCGAGCGGACTCGCTATTTCATGCTGTTCGGCGTCGCCGAGGATCATGCCTCGAACCCGCTCAAGCTCGGCATCGCCCGGCTGAAGGCGACCGGTGCCAAGTTCGTCTCGGTCAACCCCGTGCGCACCGGCTATTCGGCGGTGGCCGACGAGTGGATCGGCATCCGGCCGGGCACCGACGGGCTTCTCGTCTTCGCGCTGATCCGCGAGCTGCTGGTCCACGAGCGGATAGATTTCGCCTATCTGGCCCGCCACACCAACGCGCCCTGGCTGGTGATCCAGGATGCGGGCGCGCCCGATCACGGCCTGTTCGCCCGCGACGGCGCCGGCCAACCGCTCTGCATCGACGGCGAGACGGGAGCGTTGACGAGTGCGCTGCGGCCGGCAGTGAAACCGCGCCTCGTCGGCGAGACGCGGCTGGCCAACGGACGGCGCGCGGTGCCCGCGTTCCAGCTCTTCGCCGAGCGCATGCTGGCGCCGCAATACGACCCCGAGGCGGTGGCGCCCCGCTGCGGCGTGCCCGCGGCGGATATCCGCCGCCTCGCCGCCGAGCTGGCCGAGGTGGCGTTCGACCAGGAGATCCGTCTCGACATCGCCTGGACCGACTGGGCGGGACGCGAGCACGACCACATCGTCGGCCGCCCGGTCAGCTTCTACGCCATGCGCGGCATCTCGGCCCATTCCAACGGCTTCCACACCTGCCGCGCCATCCACATGCTGCAGATGCTGCTCGGAACGATCGACTGCCCGGGCGGCTTCCGCTACAAGCCGCCGTTCCCCAAGCCGATCCCGCCGCCGGCGCCGCCCGGCGGACAGCTCGGCGAGGTGGCGGCGGGGCAGCCGCTGGCCGGCGGGCCGCCGCTCGGCTTCCCGACCGGCCCCGAGGACCTGCTGGTCGACGAGCGCGGTGAGCCACTGCGCATCGACAAGGCCTATTCCTGGGAGGCGCCGATCGCCGCCCACGGCCTGATGCACATGGTCATCACCAACGCCTGGAAGGGTGACCCCTATCCGATCGACACGCTGTTGCTGTTCATGGCCAACATGAGCTGGAACTCGTCGATGAACGTGCCGGGCGTGCTGAAGATGCTCACCGACAAGGACCCGGCGAGCGGGGAGTACCGCATTCCGCGCATCATCTATTCCGACGCGTTCTTC
Organism: uncultured Rhodospirillaceae bacterium; assembly: GCA_964442055.1. GTDB lineage: Bacteria > Pseudomonadota > Alphaproteobacteria > Ferrovibrionales > Ferrovibrionaceae > CAYTWJ01. The sequence goes on from CAYTWJ010000049.1 coordinate 2,015, forward strand.
TCGGAGATGGTGCCCTACGCCGATCTGGTGCTGCCCGACACGACGTATCTCGAGCGCTACGACTGCATCTCGCTGCTCGACCGGCCGATCAGCGAAGCCGACGGCCCGGCCGATTCCATCCGCCAGCCGGTGCTCGAGCCCGACCGCGACGTGCGTCCCTTCCAGAGCGTGCTGCTCGATCTCGGCGCCCGGCTGAAGCTGCCAGGCATGGCGCACGAGGACGACAGCCCGGTCTATCCGGGCGGCTATGCCGATTACATGGTCCATCACCAGCGCCGGCCCGGCATCGGCATGCTCGCCGGCTGGCGCGGCGAGAAGGGCACCAAGCACGGCCGCGGCGAGCCCAACCAGAGACAGCTCGAGCGCTATATAGAGAACGGCTGCTTCTGGCAGATGCACCTGCCCGACGAGGCCCGCTTCATGAAGCACGCCAACCGCGCCTATCTCGAGTGGGCGGTGCACATGGGCTTCATCGAGAAGGCCGAGCCGATCGTCCTCCAGCTCTATTCCGAGCCCTTGCAGAAGTTCCGCCTCGCCGCCGAGGGTCACGGGCCGGTGCAGCCGCCCGAACGGCACCGCGCCCGCGTGCGGGCCTATTTCGATCCGCTGCCGATCTGGTACGTGCCGCTCGAGGAGGCGCAACTGGCGACGGCCGCCTTCCCGCTGCACGCGGTGACGCAGCGGCCGATGATCATGTACCACGCATGGGACTCGCAGAACGCCTGGCAACGCCAGATTCTCGGCCACAACCGCCTCTATCTGCATCGTGCCACCGCCGCGCAGCTCGGCATCGACGAGGACGATTGGGTCTGGGTGACCAGCCATCACGGCCGCGTCAAGGCGCAGGCGCGCCTGATGGAAGGCTGCAACCCCGACACCGTCTGGACCTGGAACGCCGTCGGCAAGCGGGCCGGTGCCTGGAATCTCGATCCGGCGGCGCCCGAGGCGACACGCGGTTTCCTGCTCAACCACCTGATTTCCGAGCTGCTGCCGGCTCGCGAGGACGGCGCGCACTATTCCAACAGCGACCCGGTCACCGGCCAGGCGGCGTGGTACGACCTCAAGGTTCGCGTCGAGCGCTGCGATCCCGTCGAGGCCGGGGCGACCGCCCCGCAATTCCCACCGCTCGCGCCGCCGCCGGGCCTGCCACCGCGTCCGGCGATCCTGCGCTATGGCGCCGCCTTCCGCGCCGGGAAGAAGACGACATGACCAGCCTGCCGCCGCCCGGCCCGAAGCGGCTCGGTCTGGTCATCGATCTCGACCAGTGCGTCGGCTGCCACGCCTGCGCCGTCGCCTGCAAGGAATGGAACGCCGGCGGCCACATGGCCCCGCTGCCCGATTTCGAGCCCTACGGCGCCGCGCCGTCAGGGGTCTGGTTCAACCGCGTCCACACCTTCGAGGCCGGCGAAGGCACGGCCGGCCGCACCGTGCATTTCCCCAAGTCCTGCCTGCACTGCGCCGAGCCGGCCTGCGTCACGGTCTGCCCGACCGGCGCCTCGTTCAAGCGCGCCGAGGACGGCATCGTGCTGGTCGACGAGGAGCTCTGCATCGGCTGCAAGCTGTGCTCGTGGGCCTGCCCCTACGGCGCGCGCGAGTTCGACGACGATGCCGGCGTGATGAAGAAGTGCACGCTCTGCATCGACCGCATCTACAACGAGAACCTCGAGGAGATGGACCGGCTGCCCGCTTGCGTGGCCGTCTGCCCGGCCAAGGCGCGGCATTTCGGCGACCTGGGCGACCCGGATTCGGCGGCGTCTCGGCTGGTCGCCGAGCGCGGCGGCTACGATCTGATGCCCGAGCTCGGCTACCGGCCGACCAACAAGTACCTGCCACCGCGCGCCCGCCGCGGTACGAGCTGCGGCGCCGCGGCCGTGCCGCCGCCGCCGTCGGAGCCGGTGGCGGAGGCGGCCGGCGTTTTTCTGCGCTGGGTCGACCGGCTGTTCTCGCGCTGAGCGAAGCGGCGATGCATCCGGCCTATTCCGTCATCTTCTTCACCGTCGCCTCGGGGGCGGGCTACGGCCTCCTGTTCCTGCTCGGCCTCGCCGCCCTGGTCGGCGCGTTGCCGCACGGCTTCTGGTTCGGCGCGGCGGCGCATGTCGTGGCGCTGGCGCTCGTCACCGTCGGCCTCTTCAGCTCGACGCTGCATCTCGGCCATCCCGAGCGCGCCTGGCGGGCGTTCAGCCAGTGGCGCTCGTCGTGGCTGTCGCGCGAAGGCGTGCTGGCGCTGGCGGTCTATCCGGCGGTGCTGCTCTTCGCCGCCGGCTGGCTCGTGCTCGATCATCCGGGGCTGACCGCGCTCGGTGCGACGGCAACGGCGGCGCTGGCCATGCTCACGGTTTTCGCCACCTCGATGATCTACCGCTCGCTCAAGCCGATCCGGCAATGGCACAATCGCTGGGTCAGCCCGACCTATCTGGCGCTGGCGCTGGCGAGCGGCGCGCTCTGTCTCAATGCGCTGCTGCGTCTGTTTGGGGCCGCGCCCGCCTGGTCGGCGATGCTCGCGCTCGCGGCGACGGCGGCGGCGCTGGCGGTCAAGGGGAGCTACTGGCGTTTCATCGACCGCCAATCCGGCCCAGCCGGCGCGGCCAGCGCCACCGGGCTCGGCGGTTTCGGCCGCGTGCGGCTGCTCGAGCCGCCGCACACGTCGGAAAACTACCTGCAAAAGGAAATGGGCTTCCGGGTGGCGCGCCGGCATGCCGACAAGCTGCGCCGGGTCGCGGTCGGCGCGG
>CAYTWJ010000049.1:4753-13492 GCA_964442055.1 uncultured Rhodospirillaceae bacterium
TTGTCCTTCCATTGGCGCTGACCCTCGCCGCCGCGCTGCTGCCGGGGGCCCTCGGCGCGGCGGTCGCGCTGCTGGCCGCCAAGCTCGCCTTCGCCGGCCTGCTTGTCGAGCGCTGGCTGTTCTTCGCCGAGGCCAAGCACACGGTGACGCTCTATTATGGCGCCGAAGCAACCTGAGAGGCCGCCGTGGGCCAGGTCGAGATCGAGAGCTTTTTCGATCGGCGGACGTTCAGCGTCAGCTACGTCGTCCACGAACCGGCGAGCGGCCACGCAGTCGTGATCGATTCGGTGCGCGACTATGAGCCGCGGCGCGGCCGCCTCGGCAGCGAATCGGCCGACAGGATCGCCGCCTTCGTGCGCCAGCGCGGCCTGACCGTGGACTGGCATCTGGAGACGCATGTCCACGCCGACCATTTCACCGCCGCAGCCTATCTGAAGGAAATGCTGGGCGGCCGCATTGCCATCGGCGCGGGCACGCCGGCGATACAGCAAACCTTCGCGCGCCTTTACAACCTCGAGTCCGGCTTTCGTGCCGACGGCTCGCAATTCGACCGCCTGCTCGCCGGCGGCGACCGGGTCGCGTTCGGCGGCCTGCGGGTCGAGGTGATCGACACGCCGGGGCATACGCCGGTCTGCATCAGCTACCGGATCGGCGACGCGCTGTTCTGCGGCGACACCATGTTCATGCCCGACTACGGCACCGCGCGCTGCGACTTTCCCGGCGGCAGCGCGCGCGGCCTCTATCGATCGATCCGCCGCCTTTTGGCGCTGCCGCCGGAGACGCGGGTCTTCGTCGGCCACGACTACGGTTCCGAGGGCCGCGACTTCGCCTGGCAGACGACGGTGGCGGCGCAACGCGCCGGTAACATTCATGTGCGCGACGGCGTGACCGAGGATGAATTCGTCGCCCTGCGCGAAGGCCGCGACGCCACGCTGGACTTGCCCGAGCTGATGCTGGCGGCGATTCAGCTCAATGTCCGTGCCGGTCGGCTGCCGCCGGCGGAGGCGAACGGGGTGTCCTACCTCAAGGTTCCGCTGAACGTGATGTGAGCGCGGTCCGCGCCTATTGATTGCCGGCAGGCAGGAAGCGTAGATTCATCGCCGGCGGCAGGAGCTGCCGGATAGTCAGTCGGCATCGCAATCAGCTTTCCCATGGCGAAGATCACGGTCAACGACATCGAGTCCGGCCAACGGTTCGAGCAGCGCGGCGGCTTTGTTTGGCAGGTTGTCCGCCTGATCCATTTTCCGGGCGAGAGCGTGCCGCACGTGCAGCTCGTCAACGCCCGCGACCCGAGCTCGACCAAGACGGTGTCGATCAACGCCCTGCTCGATCGCAGCCTTTTCCGCCAGGTCGCCGCCGAGCGCTGAGCGGCGGCCTACGCGCCGCCGGCGGCCAGGGCCGGCGCGGCGAACACCAGCCGCCCGGCCGGCAGACGCACCGTCACCGTCGTGCCGCGGCCGGGTGCGCTGACCAGCGACATCGTGCCGCCATGCAGCTCGACCAGCGACTTGGCCAGCGGCAGGCCGAGCCCGGTACCGGGGTGGCGCCGGGTCATGAAATTGTCCACCTGGCCGAAAGGCTGCAGGGCGCGCGGCAGGTCCTCGGGCGCGATGCCGATGCCGTTGTCGCTCACCTCGATCACGCAGCCCTGGCGCGCATCCGCGGCCACGCGGAGCTCGACGCGGCCGCCGCTCGCGGTGAACTTGATGGCGTTCGACAGCAGGTTGAGCACGATCTGGCGCAGACGGAGCTCGTCGGCCCGCAGCCGCGGCAGGCCGGGCGGAGCCTTCAAATGGAGCCCGATTCCCGCCTGCTGCGCCTGCTCGCGCACCAGGCGCAACGCGCCGGCGATGACGGCAGCGATGTCGAGCTCCTCCTCGTTGAGGCTGAGGCGACCGGCCTCGGCCTTGGAGAATTCGAGTATCTCGTTGATGATCTCGAGCAGATGCGTGCCGCTGGCGTGGATGTCGCACGCGTACTCGGCGTAGCGCTCGTTGTGCAGCGGGCCGAGCATCTCGCGCGTCATCATTTCCGAGAAGCCGATGATGGCGTTGAGCGGCGTCCGCAGCTCGTGGCTCATGTTGGCGAGGAACGCGGACTTGGCGCGGTTCGCGGCCTCGGCGCGGATCATCGACTCGTGCAGCTCCTCCTCGCGGCGCTTCTCGTCGCTGATGTCCGTCCAGGCGACGAGCGTGCCGCCATCGCGGGTGCGCACCTCGCGGACCTTGAACCAGCGCCCGTCGGCCACCTGCTGCTCGTGGCTGCACGGCAGGCTGCGATGGAGCGCGAGCCGGCGCTGCGCGCGCGCTTCGAGCTCGGTGGACCGCGCCGGGTAGAAACGCGCGATCGCGGCCCGGCATCCCTCCTCGAAAGGCAGGCCGATCTGTAGCAGCTCGGGCGTGTCTCCGTAGAGCTCGCGGTAGCGCTGGTTGAACAGCACCAGGCGGTCGTCGGCGTCGAACAGGGCGAGCGCGTCCTGGATGCTTTCGAACAAATCGGCGATGTGGCTCTGCGCCGCGATCATGTGCTCGGTGCGGGCGATGCGGTCGGCGACGTCACGGCAGCGGCCGCCATCGCTGCCGAAGGCGCCGTCGGCGTCGAACAGCGGCTGCCCGGTGACCGCGAAGTGGCCCGCCTCCCCGGCGGGCAGGCGTGACGCTCGCCATGCCGCTATCCAGCGCAGCGAGCAGGTCACCCACCCGCGCAGGCTGTCGAAGAAGGCTCGCATGCTGATCCAGCGGCTTGCGCCGAAGGTCTCTCCGGGTGCATCGACGAAATCGCTCGTCCGTACGGCGTAGAGTGGCCGAAGCGGCTTAAGGCCGGGTTAACTCTGGCGGCGGCTCGGCGCCGGCGAGTGTCAGCGTCGGCGGATCGCCGGGTCGGCGTTCTTGATCTGCGTCAGGAATGCCGCGTCGAGTGGTCCCTCGGCCAGCTTGGCGTCGGCGCGGAAAGCAAGCGCCGCCGCCCTCGTGCGCGGACCGGACCTGCCGTCGGCAGGGCCGGGATCGTAGCCGCGGCGCGCCAGTTCCTGCTGGATCTGCGTGATCACGCTGCCCTGGGCGCCGGCGGCGGCCCGCTGCTTGGTCACTTTGGGCAGCGCGAACTTCAGGTGGTTGAGCAGTTCGACGCTCGGCTGGCCGTCGACGGCCAGGCCGGCGTCGCGTTGGTATTCGCGGATCGCCTGGCGGGTGCGCGGGCCGGCGACGCCGTCGGCGGTGCCGGGGTCGTAGCCGTGAATCGCCAATTCCTCCTGGATACCCTTCACATAGGCCTGCTGCTGCTGGGGCGGGATGGCGGCGAAGTCGGTCCGCTGCGCCACGGCCTCGCCGGCAAGCAGCGTGAGCGCGAGAGCGAGAGCGAGAGCCAAGGCAGCGGGGCGCATGAGGTCGGACCTCCGGGTACCGGCGCGCCGCCGACCGGTGCGGCGGCCTGCTTTTGGTGCCGGATGAGGGATTTGAACCCCCGGCCTTCGGTTTACAAAACCGCTGCTCTACCGCTGAGCTAATCCGGCGGTGCTCGCGGCGAAGGTAGCGGCGCCCCCGGCGCTCCGCAAGGCGTCGCTCAGCGCTCGATGGCGCGGTTGGCGGCGAGCACCACGGCGACGCCGAGCGCGAGCTTGACCACCGACCCGGCGATGAACGGGGTGAGCCCCGCCGCGACCGCTTTCGGCCAGCCAATCAGGGCGGCGAGCCAGGCGACGCCCGGGAGGAACAGCAGAACCGTGCCGATCGCCATCGCCAGGCCGAGGCGCACCAGTCCGCGGTCCCAGCCGCGCTCTGCCAGCCAGCCGAGCGCCATGGCGGCGACGAGGAAGCCGGCGAGGTAGCCGCCGGTCGGCCCGAGCATGTAAGCGATGCCGATGCCTTTTTCCGGCGTGCCGGCGAAGACCGGCAGGCCGGACGCGCCTTCGGCGAGATAGAGCAATACCGTGGCGCCGGCGAGGCGGGTGCCGTAGGTGATGCCGATGACCAGCACGACGAACGACTGCATGGTCATCGGAACCGGCCACATCGGCACCTGCGCCTTGGCCGAAAGCCAGAGCAGGGCCGAGCCGAAAAGGGCGAGCACCGTCGCGCGCCAAGCCTTGAAATGTCATGCCTTAGTGGTCGCAACGAGCCTTGTGTAAATTGAAAAGAGAAATTACTTTACACAAAGACCGATGCGACCATTAGAGGCAACAGAACGTGAAACCCTTTGCCCCCCAAGGACTTCCGATAACGGATATCGCGTGGGAGCCGCTTATCCCTCTAATCGGGCAGGCAAACAGATCACTTGCCCTTTATGAGGGCATCCTGCACGGCGTGCCGAATCCTGACGTACTGCTATCCCCGCTGACGACCCAGGAGGCGGTTTTATCTTCGAAGATCGAAGGAACACAGGCGACGCTCGGCGAGGTCTTGGAATTTGAAGCCGGCCAAGTACCAGAGCAAGAATCCCGTCGATTAGATATAAAGGAGATCATCAACTATCGACGCGCGCTTCGCCATGCCGAAGTAGCGCTCAGGACTCGGCCATTTAATCTCAACCTTCTTCTTGAATTACATGCTGTCCTCTTGGATAGCGTGCGAGGACTAGATAAGGGCCGCGGACGGCTCCGGGATAAGCAGGTCTGGATTGGCGCACCCGGAACCCCGATAGAGCAGGCCGACTACGTACCGCCTGAGCCAAGCCTTGTTGGACCGGCACTCAGCGATTGGGAAAAATACTACCATGCTGACAGACCCGATCCCCTGGTCCAGCTTGCTGTGATCCACGCACAGTTCGAAATTATCCACCCATTCCTTGATGGCAATGGGCGTATCGGCCGTATCCTTGTGCCGCTGTTCCTCTCCGAAACACGACTCCTGCCGCGACCGATGTTTTACCTTTCCGGCTATCTAGAGGAACACCGAGAAGAATATATCGAACGGTTGCGCGCACTCAGCCAACAGCAAAATGCTTGGAATTCTTGGGTGGCGTTCTTCTTAGGGGCTTTAAACGAGCAGGCGCGCATCAATGCTGACAAGGCGCGCGCTATCATCGAGCTCTACGGAAGGCTGAAAGAGCGGGTTCTCGAATTGACGCATTCGCAGTATGCGGTGCCATTGCTAGATCAGATTTTTCGGGACCCCATTTTCCAGAGCACGCGCATCAAGTTGGGGGGCGACCACCCGCCTAGCCGGCAGCTCGTATTCCATCTCCTGAAGCTCTTGCGCGACGCCGGCATTCTCAAAGTGCTCAGAACCGGCCGGGGCAGGCGAGCGCAGATTCTTGTGTTCGCCGAACTGATGAACATCTGTGAAGGACGAAGTCTGCTATGAGGCTGGGCCTTGCGCGTGACCTCGACCCAATGTTTTGTGACCTACGCCCTTACCTACGCAGCGAATGATGCCGGCTATCCGATTTGAACGGATGACCTACCACTTACAAGGCGGTCGCTCCACCCCTGAGCTAAGCCGGCACATCGAAATGATTTTCCGACTTGGGCAAAATCGACGCCCAACACTGCAAAAGCCCGTGTCGCCTAAGTACACGTGCAGGCTTACAAAACCGCTGCTCTACCGCTGAGCTAATCCGGCGGTGCTCGCGGCGAAGGTAGCGGCGCCCCCGGCGCTCCGCAAGGCGTCGCTCAGCGCTCGATGGCGCGGTTGGCGGCGAGCACCACGGCGACGCCGAGCGCGAGCTTGACCACCGACCCGGCGATGAACGGGGTGAGCCCCGCCGCGACCGCTTTCGGCCAGCCAATCAGGGCGGCGAGCCAGGCGACGCCCGGGAGGAACAGCAGAACCGTGCCGATCGCCATCGCCAGGCCGAGGCGCACCAGTCCGCGGTCCCAGCCGCGCTCTGCCAGCCAGCCGAGCGCCATGGCGGCGACGAGGAAGCCGGCGAGGTAGCCGCCGGTCGGCCCGAGCATGTAAGCGATGCCGATGCCTTTTTCCGGCGTGCCGGCGAAGACCGGCAGGCCGGACGCGCCTTCGGCGAGATAGAGCAATACCGTGGCGCCGGCGAGGCGGGTGCCGTAGGTGATGCCGATGACCAGCACGACGAACGACTGCATGGTCATCGGAACCGGCCACATCGGCACCTGCGCCTTGGCCGAAAGCCAGAGCAGGGCCGAGCCGAAAAGGGCGAGCACCGTCGCGCGCCAGGCCGGGCGGTCCGCCAGCGGCGAGAAGCGGTCGAACAGGCGGTCGGCGAGGGGGCGCGGGCGGACGGCGGCGGTCATCTTGTCGGTCTCTCCTTAAAACGGGGGGTGCCGGTCGCGGCCCCTTGCGCTCCTTAGTAAGTATCAGGGCGCCGGCGGGGGCGCCAGAGGCGGCGGGTGGTCCTCCTCGCCGCGTGCCAGCTCATAAAGGGCGACGGCGGCGGCGTTGGAGACGTTCAGGCTGTCGACGGCTGGGTCGATCGGCAGCCGGGCGCGGAAATCGCATCTCTCGGCGGTCAGGCGCCGCAGGCCCTCGCCCTCGGCGCCCAGCACCAAGGCAACGTTCGCCAGATCGGCCACGGTTTCAGCCAGGGTCCGCTCGGCCCGGGCCTCGAGGCCGACCCGCCAGTAGCCCATCGCGGCCAGCGAATCGAGCGCCCGGGCCAGGTTGGCGACCCGCACCAGCGGCACTGTTTCGAGCGCCCCGGACGCGGCCTTGGCGAGCGCCCCCGTCGCCTCGGGCGCGTGCCGTTCGGTGAGCACGACCGCGCGGGCGCGGAATGCCGCCGCCGAGCGCAGGATGGCGCCGACATTCTGCGGGTCCGTCACCTGGTCGAGCACCACCACCCGGTTGCGGGTCGCGGCCAACGGCGCCGCCGCGTCGAGGTCGGCCTCGGGCAGGGGATCGGCCAGCAAGGCGATCCCCTGGTGGACCTGGCCCGGCAGGACCTGGTCGATTCGGCCGCGCTCGACGATCTCCCCTGGCGGCGCGGCGGGCAGGCGGTCCGCGAGGGCGCGACCGGCTTCGGCGGTGAGGAGAAGCCGGCGACAGCGCCGCGCCGGGTTGGCCAGGGCGGCCAGCACGGCGTGCGTGCCGAACAGCCAGACGCCACCCGATTTACCAACTTGCTTGCGCCTTTGCATATGCAGCCTTATATTCCGCTGCAACAACGGCAACAACATCGCCTGTGCGGCGGCGTACCGGTCGGCGCGGCGCAGGCGATGTTGCTGCTTTTGTTGTGATTTTCGGTTGACTTTCGGCGGCGAATTTCCATAGTGCGGCACCTGTCGCGGCGGCGCGTGGCCTCGATGACATGGCCGGAGGGGTGCCCGAGTGGCTAAAGGGGACGGGCTGTAAACCCGTTGGCGAACGCCTACGTAGGTTCGAATCCTACCCCCTCCACCAGATTTGGGAGGCAGGACGGCCCGGGTGACGGAGCAAGGGCCAGCGCGGGCGGGTGTAGCTCAATGGTAGAGCGCCAGCCTTCCAAGCTGGACACGTGGGTTCGATTCCCATCACCCGCTCCACCCCCGCAGCGGCGACGAGACAGGGATCAGGCGGCCGGCTGACGCCGGAATGACCGACAGACGAGCAACAACCACCCCACGATCGGGAATACCAGGACATGGCGAAGGAAAAGTTCGAGCGGACGAAGCCGCACTGCAATGTCGGGACGATTGGGCATGTCGACCACGGCAAGACGTCGCTGACGGCGGCGATCACCAAGGTGCTGGCGGAGACGGGCGGGGCGACGTTCACGGCGTACGACCAGATCGACAAGGCGCCGGAGGAGAAGGCGCGCGGGATCACGATCTCGACCAGCCATGTCGAGTACCAGACGGCGCAGCGGCACTATGCGCATGTCGACTGCCCGGGCCACGCCGACTACGTGAAGAACATGATCACGGGTGCGGCGCAGATGGACGGGGCGATTTTGGTGGTTTCGGCGGCGGACGGTCCGATGCCGCAGACGCGCGAGCACATCCTGCTGGCGCGGCAGGTCGGGGTTCCGGCGATCGTGGTGTTCCTGAACAAGGTCGACATGGTGGACGACCCGGAGCTGCTCGACCTGGTCGAGCTGGAGGTTCGGGAGCTGCTGTCGAAGTACGATTTTCCCGGCGACGAGATCCCGATCGTGCGCGGCTCGGCCTTGTGCGCGCTGGAGGACCGGCAGCCGGAGCTGGGCCGGGAGGCGGTGCTCAAGCTGATGGCGGCGGTTGACGGCTACATCCCGCAGCCGGACCGGCCGAAGGACCGGGCGTTCCTGATGCCGATCGAGGACGTGTTCTCGATCTCGGGCCGGGGCACGGTGGTGACGGGTCGGATCGAGCGCGGCATCGTCAAGGTCGGCGACGAGGTGGAGATCGTCGGGCTGAAGGCGACGCAGAAGACGACGGTGACCGGGGTGGAGATGTTCCGCAAGCTCCTGGACCAGGGCGAGGCGGGGGACAATGTCGGCTGCCTGCTGCGCGGGGTGGGGCGGGAGGACGTCGAGCGCGGCCAGGTGCTGGCCAAGCCGGGGTCGATCAACCCGCACACCAGGTTCAAGGCCGAGGCCTACATCCTGACCAAGGAGGAGGGCGGGCGGCACACGCCGTTCTTCAACAACTACCGGCCGCAATTCTACTTCCGCACCACCGACGTGACCGGGGTGGTGAAGCTGCCGGAGGGGACGGAGATGGTGATGCCGGGGGACAACGTGACGATGGAGATCGAGCTGATCGCGCCGATCGCCATGGACGAGGGCCTGCGCTTCGCCATCCGCGAGGGCGGCCGCACCGTCGGCGCCGGCGTCGTCGCCTCGATCATCGCCTGACCGCAAGATCCGGCAGCG
>CAYTWJ010000050.1:0-13485 GCA_964442055.1 uncultured Rhodospirillaceae bacterium
GGCGTCGTTCATCGCGCTCACTTGCAGGCGGCGTCGATGGCGTTGTGCGCGGCGGTGAAGCCGGCCAGCGAATAGCTGTCGGTGGTCGCCGTGCCGCGGGCCGAGACCCCCTTCACGGTCAGGCTCTGGCCCTTCTTCATCGCGTCGACCAGCTGGCGGTCGCCCTGCGCGTCCTTCGCCCAGGCGGCGTCATCGCGGGTAAAGAGCTTGAACCGGGCGTCGCCGACGGCGGCCTCGACCTCGGACTTGTCCTTGAGCGGATAGCCGACATAGACGCTGACCTCGTCGCGCACCTTCTCGCCGGAGCGGTGGGAGACGATCAGATAGATGTCGCCGCGCTTGACCTCCTTGGGCTCCGAATGCTTGGGGCGGCCGAGCAGGTAGCAGACCTTGCCCTTCTTCTCGGCGTAGGCATAGGCCTCCCAGTCGGCGAAGCTGCCGAGCTTCTTCGGCGCCGGCTCCGCCGCATGCACGGCAGCCGTCGCCAGCGCGGCTATCGCGACGATGCCGGCGCCGAGCGCGGCGGGCGCCGACTTGCACAAGAAACGGGCGCGATCTCGTGGCATGGCCGAAACATAGCGACGACCGACGGGCATTTCCACCCCGAGGTCGTTCCTGTCCGGGGTATCAGCCGGCCGGCTGTTTGCGCCGGATCGGGCCGCCATGGACATGCGCCCGCCGCGCTTGCGGCGCGGCGCGCGGCGACAGCGGCCGCTCGGCGAAGCGCCCGTGCGCGAGCAGGCGGTCGTACATCACGATCGCGCCGGCGGTGGCGACGTTGACGCAGAACGCGGTCGGTATCCGCACGATGGCGTCGCAGCGGGCGAGGACCTCGGCCGAGAGCGAGCCCCGCTCGGGGCCGAGCACGTAGGCCGCCTGCTGGGGGTGGTGGAAGGCGGGCAGGACCGCGGCTTCGTCGAGAAGCTCGATGCCGACCAGCTTGCAGCCCTTGGGCAGCTTCAGGTCCGCCACGCGGTCGAAGCTGTACCAGGGCAGGTGCTCGGGCGTGCGGCTGGTGTCGGAGCGCGCCTCCTTGACCGAGTACTCCGCCGCGACGGTGAAGACGAAGCTGGCGCCGAAGGCGTGCGCCGAGCGGAACAGGTTGCCGGCGTTCATCGGCTTGCTCAGCCCCTCGACGCCGATGCCGAAATAGCCACGCAAGACCGCGCGCCTCTGCTAAAGATTCCCGTCAATTCGCTTCGCACCTTACGCCGGGGCCGACCATGCTGACAAACCCGGGGCCGTCCGGCCGCCGTTTCCCGCTGCCGCCGCCGGGACCCCACCCCTTCGTGGTCGAGGTCCGGCGCGGCGCCCTTGCCGAAAGCCGCCATCGCGTGCTGGCCGTCGTCGCCGACGCCGATGGCGTTGTCGTCGCCGCCTGGGGCGACGGCCAGCGGCCGATCTATCCGCGCTCGGCGGTGAAGCCGCTGCAGGCCCTGCCGCTGGTCGAAAGCGGCGCCGCCGACGCCTGCGGCCTGAGCGCCGCCGAGCTGGCGCTCGCCTGCGCCTCGCACGGCGGCGAATCCGTCCATACCTGCACCGTCGCCTCGTGGCTCGGGCGCCTCGGCCTCGGCCCCGCCGACCTCGAATGCGGCAGCCATCCGCCCTACCACGCCGCCACGGCCGAGGCGCTGGTCGCCCGCGGCGAGGCGCCGTCGGCGCTGCACAACAACTGCTCGGGCAAGCATGCCGGCATGCTGACGACCGCGCGCCAGCTGGGCGAGCCGACGGCGGGCTATGTGCGCGCCGACCATCCGGTGCAGCGCCGCATCGCCGCCGTGCTCGAAGAGATGTGCCGGGCGCCGGTCGCCGCCGCCGGCATCGACGGCTGCTCGATCCCCACGCTGGCGCAGCCGCTGGCGGCCCTCGCGACCGGGATGGCGCGCTTCGTCGCCCCCGATGGCTTGCCGCCCGCGCGGGCCGCCGCCTGCCGGCGTATCGCCGCCGCCATGCTGGCCGAGCCCGGCATGGTTGCGGGCGACGGCCGCTTCTGCACCACGCTGATGCGGGCGGCGGCGGGCCGCATCGTCGCCAAGGGCGGGGCCGAGGGCGTCTATCTCGCCGGCCTGCCCGCGCGCGGCCTCGGCCTCGCGCTCAAGGTCGAGGACGGCGCGCCGCGTGCCGCCGAGGCCGGGCTCGCCGCCCTGCTCGACTGGCTCGATGCGCTCGACGACGGCCTGCGCGTGGCCATCGCCGGTTTCGCGGCTCCGCGGCTCAGCAACCGCCGCGGACAGGCCGTCGGCGAGATCGTCACAATCGCCGCCGGCTGAGCCATTCCTTCACCTTTCGTTAACGCTGCGCCGTCAGACTTGGCGGAATTGGGGGGAGGCGGATGCGGCGCCGGCGGGGCGACGGTCCGCGTGGCGGTGCCGATGTCGAAAGAACACGGTGCGGAGGCTTTCACGCTGCTGCTGGGGGCGGACGGCTCGATCCGCTTCGCCTGCCCGGCGATGCATCGCCTGCTCGATACCGACACCACCGGCGCCCGCCTGGCCGACCTGACGGCCGCCGACGATCGCGCCGCGCTGGCGCATGCCCTTGCCGAGGTGGCCTCGGCTGGGGGCGGCGAGCGGCGCCTGCGCTGCCGCCTGCGCGGCTCGGACGGGAGCCTGCGCCACGTCGATCTGGCCCTGGTCAACGCCCTCGGCGACGGCGAAGCGGGGGCCATCGTCGCCACCGGACATGAAGTGACCCTGGCGGCGCGCGCGGTCGGTGAGCTGCAGCAGATCCTCGAAGGCTCGCAGGAAGGGATCGTCGTCCATCGCGGCGGCCGGCCCCTGTTCGCGAACTCGACCATGGCGCGCATGGTCGGAATCGGGACCGCCGCCGAGCTGCTGAAGCAGCCGACCATCGGCGCGTTCCTGCACCCCGACGACCGGGCGCGGGTCGCCGCCAACATCCAGGCGCGCCTCGAGGGACGGCCGGCGCCCACCGATTACCAGTTCCGGCTGGTCCGCGCCGACGGGTCGGCGATGTGGGTCGATTGCCGCGCCTCGCGCATCGACTGGGAAGGCGAGCCGGCGGTCCTCGCGGCGCTGTTCGACATTTCGGCTCACAAGCAGGCCGAGGCGGCGCAGCGCCGGTCGCAGGAGCTGTTCGAGCGGGTCTTCCAGGCCAGCCCCGACGTGATCACGCTGACCGATCCCGTGACCGGGCGCTTCATCGACGTCAACCAGTCGTTCGTCGCCGTCTCCGGCTATGCGCGCGACGAGGCGATCGGGCGCTCCTCGCTCGAGCTCGGCATCTGGCCGGAACCGGCGCAGCGCGCGATGCTGGTCGAGCGGCTGCAGCGCGACGGCCGCGTCCGCGACTTCGAGGTCCTCTTCCGGCTGCGCTCGGGGCAGACCGCGCCGTTTTCGATCGCCGCCGAGGTGGTGCGGCTGCACGACCAGGCGTTGCTCCTGCTGGTCGCCCGCGACATCACCCAGCGCCGCCAGCAGGCCGAGGAGCTGCGCGCGAGCAAGGAGGCGGCCGAGATCGCCAACCGGGCGAAGAGCGAGTTCCTGGCCAATATCAGCCACGAGCTGCGCACGCCGCTCAACGCCATCATCGGCTTCTCCGAGGTGATCCGCGGCGAGCTGTTCGGCCCGGTCGGCGTCGCGCGCTACCGCGAATACGCCCAGGACATCCATGCCAGCGGCGAGCACCTGCTCGCCATCATCAACGACCTGCTCGACCTCTCGAAGCTCGAGGCCGGCAAGTACGAGCTGCACGAGGGCCGGGTCGACCTGGCGCGGGCGGTGGCCGACTGCCGCCGCATTGTCGCCGAGCGCGCGGTCGAGGCCGGGATCGAGCTCCGCACGGCGCTGGCGGTGGCGCCGCCGGGCTTGCGCGCCGACGCCCGCCTGGTCAAGCAGATCCTGCTCAACCTGCTCACCAACGCGATCAAGTTCACCCCCGCCGGCGGCACGGTCACGGTCAGCGCCGGCGTCGAGGCCGACGGGTCCTGCGCGCTCTCGGTGGCCGACACCGGGATCGGCATGAGCGCGAGCGAGATCGAGATCGCGCTCGCCCCCTTCGGCCAGGTCGACAGCGCGCTCACCCGCAAACACCAGGGCACCGGGCTCGGCCTGCCGCTGGTGCGCTCGATGATCACGCTGCACGGCGGCAGCCTCGATCTGCGCAGCCAGAGCGGGGTGGGCACCACGGTGACGGTGCGCTTCCCGCCGGCGCGGGTGCTGGCGGCGGCCGCAGCCGAAACCGCCTGACTTCGTTCCTTGCGGCTCGTCCGGCGCGTTTGACGGCGCCCCTTTGCCGGGCTATGCAGCGGCCTCGTGCCGGCGCGGCGGAGGGAGCGGGAATGAAGGCAGTTCTGTGCAAGGCGTTCGGGCCGCCCGAATCGCTGGTCGTCGAGGACGTGGCGGCGCCCGAACCCGGCAAGCGCCAGGTCAGGATCGCGGTGCGCGCGGCGGGGCTGAACTTCCCCGACACGCTGATGATCGCCGGCAAATACCAGGTCAAGCCGCCCTTTCCCTTCGCCCCGGGGGCCGAGTGCGCCGGCGTCGTCGTCGCCGTCGGCGAGGGCGTGAGCTCGGTCAAGCCCGGCGACCGGGTGATGGCGATGACCGGCTGGGGCGCGATGGCCGAGCAGGCGGTGGTGGCCGAGCAGGGCGTCTTCCGCATTCCCGACAGCATGAGCTTCGTCCAGGCCGCGGGCTTCGTCGTCACCTACGGCACGGTCTATCACGCGCTGGTCGACCGGGCGCGGCTCAAGCCGGGCGAGGTGCTGCTGGTGCACGGCGCGGCCGGCGGCGTCGGCCTCAACGCGGTCGAGATCGGGAAGTGCCTGGGCGCCACCGTGATCGCCACCGCCGGCAGCGACGACAAGCTGAAGCTGGCGGCCGACTACGGCGCCGACCACCTGATCAACTACCGCGCCGGCGAATTCCGCGACAAGGTCAAGGAACTGACCGGCGGGCGCGGCGCCGACGTGATCTTCGATCCGGTCGGCGGCGACGTCTTCGACCAGTCGCTGCGCTGCATCAACTGGGGCGGCCGCCTGCTGGTCATCGGCTTCGCCTCCGGCCGCATCCCCGAGGCGCCGGCCAACCTGATCCTGCTCAAGAGCATCGACCTGGTCGGCGTCTTCTGGGGCGCCTTCGCCCAGCGCGACCCGGCGCGCAACCGCGCCAATTTCGAGACCATGCTGCGCTGGTTTGGCGAGGGCCGGCTCAAGCCGCACGTCTCCAAGACCTTCGCGCTCGACCAGGTGCCGGCGGCGATGCGCTTCCTGCTGTCGCGCGAGGCGACGGGCAAGGTGGTGATCACGGTCGGCGCGGCCTGAGGGGCGCGGCGTGGCCGGCGGCGACGCCAACGACGACTCGGCGGTCCGCGCGCAGTACGAGGCCTATCCCTATCCCGCGCGCGACCCGGCCGACGAGGCGAAGCGGCTGATCACCGGCAGCCCGAGCCACCTCCTCGAGATCAACCACTACTGCTTCGCCGGAAGGCGCGACTGGCGCCGCCCGTTCCGCGCGCTGGTCGCCGGCGGCGGCACCGGCGACGGGCTGGTGATGCTGGCCCAGCAGCTCGCCTGGCGGGGCACGCCCGCCGAGATCGTCTATCTCGACCTCTCGGCGGCGTCGCGGCGCGTCGCCGAGGCGCGGGCGGCGGCGCGCCAGCTCGGCGGCATCCGCTTCGTCACCGGGTCGCTGCTGGAGGTCGCCGCCCTGGCGCCCGGCCCCTACGACTACGTCGATTGCTGCGGCGTGCTGCACCATCTCGCCGACCCCGTCGCCGGCCTCGCCTCGCTGGCCGCCGCGCTCGCCCCCGATGGCGGCATCGGGCTGATGGTCTATGGCGCGTTGGGGCGCACCGGCGTCTATCCGCTGCAGGCGGCATTGCGCACGCTCTCGGCCGGGCTCGAAGCGCCGGCGCAGATCGCGCTCGCCCGCCGCCTGCTCGATTCCCTGCCGGCCGGCAACTGGTTCCGGCGCAATCCGCTGCTCGCCGACCACCTGCAGGGCGCCGACGCCGGCCTCTACGACCTGCTGCTGCACAGCCGCGACCGCGCCTACCTGGTGCCCGAGGTCGCGGCGCTGCTGGCCGGGGCGGGCTTGGCGCCGACCACCTTCATCGAGCCGGCGCGCTACGATCCGCAGAGCTATCTCGCCGAGCCTGAGCTGGCGGCGCGGGCCGCCGCGCTGCCCTGGCTCGAACGGGCGGCGCTGGCCGAGAACCTGGCCGGCACGATGAAGACGCACGTCGTCTATGCCGTGCCGCGGGCGCGCGCGGGCGACGCGGTGGCGGCGCCGAACGGCCCCGGCGTCGTGCCGCTTTTGCGCGAGGTTTCGCCCGAACGCCTGGCGCGCAGCCTCGCCAAGGGCGAAATCAAGGCCGATTTCGACGGCCACGCGGTGCGCTACAAGCTGCCCGCCGGCAGCGACGCGATCGTGGCGCGGATCGACGGCCGGCGCAGCCTCGGCGACATCCAGCGCGCGCTCGCCCTCGACTGGTTCGCCTTCAAGGCGCGCTTCGACCGCCTCTACGCCGCGCTCAACGGCCTCAACCTGCTGCTGCTCGAAGCGCCGGGCGCAACTTAAGCGCCGAGGCGATCGGCCAGCGCGCCGATCAGGCCCGCGCCGTCGCCCGACCAGGCGCTGCCGTGCATGCAGGCGAGCGTCGCGGGCCGGGTCGCCGCCAGCCGCTCGAGCTGGCGGCGGGTATCGCGGCTGTGGGCGTAGAAGTCCATGCGCTCGCGCAGCGCCTCGCTCGGGCCGAGGATGTCGCCGGTGGTCAGCGCCGGGTGGCGCGCGCCGGGCTGGGTGAAAAGGTCGCTGCAGAAGAGCGTCGCGGTGCCTGTCTCGAAGAGGAAGCCGTTCTCCCAGGCGTGCGGCACGTGCGGCGCGTCGAGCCAGCGCACCCGGTGGCGGCCGAGCGACAGCTCCTCGCCGTCGGCGAGGACGCGCGGCGCGCGGCTGGCGTAATCGTTGACCGACACATTGGCGGCAAGACGGCCGCACAGCGGCTCGGCCGCCGGCGCCAGCGCCAGGAACTCGTTGAGGGCGCCGCATTCGTCGGCCTCGAAATGCGAGAAGCTGATGTAGCGCAGCCTCTCGACCGGCATCACGCGGCCGACCGCCGCGCGCACCTGCGCGAACAGCCGCTTGGGGCCGGTGTGATAGAGCAGCGGCGCGTCGTCGACGACCAGGTACTGGTTGAAGCTGAAGCCGTGGCCGTCGGGCAGGTCCAGCGGGCAGCTCAGGCGATAGATGCCGTCGGCGATCTCGTCGACGGCGGCGTCCTCGTGGCGGTCGATCGCGTTCATCGGGGGCCTTCCTTCATAGCTGGCGGACGGTGGGAAACGCGCGCCGGGCCGGCGCGCCGGCGGCGGGCGGCTCCTCGATCAGGCGGGTCAGCGCGTCGATGACGGCCGCGGTCGCCGCGTCGTGGTTCAGCCCGTGCGCGGCGGTGAGGGTCTGCCAGGTGCGGAAATCGAGCAGCGCCTCGGCGAGGCCGGCCGTCGCCGCCGGCGGCTCCCGCCCGCAAGCCGGCTGCAAGGCGGCGCGGATCAGCGCGAGATCGGCCTCCCGCGCGTGGCGCGCGAGCGCGCCGAGCTCGGGGATCAGCTCGGCCTCGTGCACCGACCAGCGCAGCCAGGGGCTCAGGTAGCGGTGGCGGGCGAAGAGGGCGCGGGCGAGGGCATCGAGGCGGTCCGCGGAGTCGGGGATCGCCTGCAGCTCATCGAGCCCGATCCGCGGCGCCTCGGCCGAGGCGTGGCCGGTGCAGGCGGCGAACAGCGCGTCCAGCGTCGGGAAATGCTTGTAGACCGTCGGCACGGCGACGTCGGCGCGCGCGGCGATGTCGGCATAGCTGGTCTTGGCGGCGCCGCGCTCGGCCAGCAGCGCCACCGTCGCCGCGACGATGCGCCGGCGGGTCTCGGCCATGGCGGCGTCGCGGCGGTGGCGGGTGTAGCGGCGGGGGCTCATCGGTGGGCCATTTTAATTGGATGAATTATTAATGCAATTAATTTTGGATGTCAAGCGCCGTTACCCGTCGCGGCGCGGTTCAGGCGGCTTCGCGGTAGAAGTAGATCAGGTCGAGCGGCGGCGGCTCGGCGCCGGCCTGGCTGAGCTGGTCGTGGGCCTGGCCGCGATGGTGCGTCTGGTGGTTGAAGAAATGCGCGAGCAGCCGCCCCAGCGGGTCGGCGAAGCTCTGGCCTGCCATGTTGGTGTAACGCACCGCGCGGTCGAAGTCGGATTCGTCGAGGCCGTCGACGAAGGCCCGGATCAGCGCGTCCTCGGCGCGGCGCGCGATCTGCAGGCCGGCAAGGTCGCCGTAGAGGATCTGGTCGAGCGCGCGGATGCCGTGTGCGCGCCCCTCGAAGCGCGACATCCAGATGCGGTCGCCGACCAGGATATGGTTGAGCGTGCCGTGCAGGCTGGAAAAGAACGCCCGCCGCGGCTTCAGGTATTCGGCCTCGGGCAGCCGCGCGCAGGCGGCGTAGAGCCGCTCGTTCGCCCAGGCGTTGTAGCGGGCCATGGTCCGGTAGTGGTCGCGCGCGAAGCTCATCCTTCGTCTCCCCTTCTTCGCCGGCTCAGCTCTTGAGCTCCGGCAGGTCGCGGTAGAGCTCCAGCGCCTGCGGGTTGGCCAGCGCGTCCTTGTTTTTCACCGGGCGGCCGTGCACGACGTTGCGCACGGCCAGCTCGACGATCTTGCCGTTGATGGTGCGCGGGATGTCGGCGACCTGGATCACCTTGGCCGGGACGTGGCGCGGCGTGGCGTTGTCGCGGATCTGCCTGCGGATGCGCTCGGCCAGCGCCGGGTCGAGCGTGATGCCGTCCTTGAGGCGCACGAACAGCACCACGCGCACGTCGTTCTGCCATTCCTGGCCGATCACCAGGCTCTCCTGCACCTCGTCGAGCCGCTCGACCTGGCGGTAGATCTCGGCGGTGCCGATGCGCACGCCGCCGGGATTGAGCACCGCGTCCGAGCGGCCGTAGATGATCCAGCCGCCGTTGGCGGTGCGCTCGACCCAGTCGCCGTGGCACCAGACGCCGGGGAAGCGGTCGAAATAGGCCTCGCGGTACTTCTCGCCGCTGTCGTCGTTCCAGAAGCCGAGCGGCATCGAGGGGAAGGCGTTGGTGCAGACCAGCTCGCCCTTCTCGCCGGGCGGCAGCGCGCGGCCCCGCTCGTCGAAGACCTCGACCGCCATGCCAAGCGTCGCCGCCTGGATCTCGCCGCGCCAGACCGGGCCGATCGGGTTGCCGCCGACGAAGCAGCCGATGATGTCGGTGCCGCCCGACATCGAGGAAAGGCAGACGTCGCGCTTCACCTTCTCGTAGACGTAGTCGAAGCCCGCCGGGGCCAGCGGCGAGCCGGTCGAGAGGATGACGCGCAACTTGTCGAGCCGGTGGCTGCGCGCCGGCTCGGCGCCGGCCTTGAGCAGGGCGTCGATGAACTTGGCCGACGTGCCGAAATGGGTCATGCCCTCGGCATCGGCGAGATCGAACAGCGCGCCGAAGCCCGGATGGCTCGGCGCGCCGTCGTAGAGCAGCAGGGTGGCGCCCGAGGCCAGCGCCGAGGCGAGCCAGTTCCACATCATCCAGCCGCAGGTGGTGAAGTAGAACAGGCGGTCGCCGGGGCGGATGTCGCAATTGAGCTGGTGCTCCTGCATGTGCTTGATCAGCGTGCCGCCGGCGCCGTGCACGATGCATTTCGGCATGCCGGTGGTGCCCGACGAATACATGATGTAGAGCGGATGGTTGAACGGCAGCCGAATAAAGCGCACCTCGCCGGCGGCGTGCGGCGCGATGAAATCGCCGAGCCGAACGGCGCGCGCATCGAGCCCGGCGATGTCCGGCTCGGCCGCCAGATAGGGCACGATGACGGCGCGGGCGAGGCCCGGCAACTCGGCCATGATGCCGCGCACGCGCTCGAGGCTGTCGATCGCCTTGCCGTTGTAGAAATAGCCGTCGGCGGCGAACAGCACCTTGGGGCCGATCTGGCCGAAGCGGTCCATCACGCCGCGGATGCCGAAATCGGGCGAGCAGGACGACCACACCGCGCCAAGGCTGGTCGCCGCCAGCATCGCGGCAATGGTCTCGGGCAGGTTGGGCAGGAAGCCGGCGACGCGGTCGCCGGCGACGACGCCTGTGGCGAGCAGAGCCCGCTGCAGCCGGCTGACCAGGTCGTAGAGCTGGCGGTGGCTCAGGCGCCGCCGCACGCGGTCCTCGCCGCGGAAGACCAGCGCCTCGGCGTCGTCGCGCCGGCGCAGGAGGTTCTCGGCGTAGTTCAGCCGCGCCTCGGGGAAGAAGCGCGCGCCGGGTATGCGCTCGGCATCCGCGACGGCGCGCGCGCCGCGCGTCTCGGCGATGATGCCGCAGAAATCCCAGACCTCGGTCCAGAACGCCTCGGGCTCGGCCACCGACCAGCGCTGCAGCGCGTCGTAATCGGGCAGCTTGACGCCGCGGGCCTCTTCGACCCGGCGCATGAAGCGGCTCAGGTTGCTGGCCGCGATCCGCGCCGGCGACGGCCGCCACAGCGGGTCCGCCATTGTCTCCTCCCGGTACCCTGCGATTGTCGTCGCTTGCTCCATGACATGCCCGGAATCGTCCGGCCCCGCAAGTCCTGCCGGCCCGCCGAACCCCCTCGCCACGGCGCCCGCAGGGCTGCCCCGCGCAAGCCGCTCTTGGCGCCAATGCTGCGCCAGCCTTAACATGCCGGAAAGCAGCGGCGGACTAGAGTCGGCCCGTCGCCATTCCGCTCCGCCCAGCCATGAGTCCCCGCCAGGCCGTCGCCCACGTCCAGTCGCACTGGCTCCAGCTTGCCCCGGTCGCGCGCGGCGTGCTGTGGATGCTGCTCGCCGGGCTGCTCTTCGCCCTGATGGGCGTGCTGGTGAAGACGCTGGGCAGCCGCCTCGACAGCTTCCAGGTCGCCTTCTTCCGGGCCGGCTTCGGCTGCGTCGCCATCCTGCCCTTCGCCCTTGCCGCCGGGCCGAAGGTGTTGGCGACGCGGCGCTTCGGCGCGCACCTGTTGCGCGGCACGCTCGGCGCCGCGGGCATGTTCTCGGGCTTCTACTCGATCACCCACCTGCCGCTGGCCGAGGCCACCGCCTACAGCTTCACCAAGCCGCTTTTCCTCGTCCTGCTGGCGGCGCTGTTCCTCGGCGAGCGGGTGCGGGCGCGGCGCATCGCCGCCACCGCCATCGGCTTCGCCGGCGTGCTGATCATGCTGCGGCCCGAACAGCTGCTGGCCGGCGGCGGCCTGCCGGTCGCCGCCCTGGTCGGGCTGGCCGGCGCCGCCTTCGTCGCCGGCATCGTCGTCATGGTCAAGCGCCTGTTGCGAACCGAGAGGCCGGTCACGGTGATGGCCTATTTCGGCATCATCTCGACGCTCTTGACGCTGGCGCCGGCGCTGGTCGTGTGGGTGCCGCCGACGCCGCAAGAGCTGGCGCTCTTGATGGCGGTGGGCGCCTTCGGCGCCAGCGCGCAAGGCTGCATGATCCGCGCCTACAACATCGCCGAGGCGACGGCGATCGCGCCGTTCGACTATTTCCGGCTGATCTACGCCGCGATCTTCGGCTTCGCCTTCTTCGCCGAGGTGCCGGCGCTCTGGACGCTGGCCGGCGCGGCGGTGATCGTCGGCTCGACGCTCTACATCGCCCACCGCGAGACGCGGCTGGGCCGCAAGGCGCCGGGGCCCGCCGCGCCGGTCGAGATCGCCGCCGCCACCGCCACCGGCGCCACCAGCGCCGCCGTCGCCAAATAGTCTCAGCCGGCCCGGCGCTGCGCTTCGATCCAGGCGCGGGCGCGGGCGCGATGCTCGGGCTTGAGGTTGCCCTGCACGGCGGTGATCGCCGCCAGCAGCACCGAGGCGTCGTCGGTGAAGCCGATGCCGGCGATGAAGTCGGGGATGACGTCGGCGGGCAGCACGAAATAGGCGAGCGCCCCCATCAGGATGGCGCGGACATAAGCTGGGGTGCCGCGGTCGATGGCGCAGTAATAGGCGGCGACGAGATCCTCGGCGAAGGGAATCGCCGCCAGCACCCGCCTGAGCTTGGGCCAGAAGCGCCGCCGCACCGCGCCGCTGTCGCGGCCGAGCTTGACGGGATCGTAGATCGTCGGCGCCCGCGCGGGACCGGGCGCGCCGCCGCCCGCGGCGGGGTCGGGATCGGTCATCGACTGGATATGGGGAGGCGGGGCGGAGGCGGCAAGGCGCCGCCCCGCGCCCTCGCCAGCCGGCGGCCGATCTGCTAAACACGGCGCCGATTTCGCGGAAGGAGGGAGCGATGCAGCTTGCGGGATTGCCGGCTTTCGTCACCGGCGGGGCGTCCGGCCTCGGTGCGGCGACGGCGCGCGAATTCGCCGCCGCCGGCGCCAGGGTGGCGATCTTCGACATGAACATGGGCGCCGCCGACAAGGTCGCGGCCGAGATCGGCGGCATCGCCGTCGAGTGCGACGTGACCAGCGCCGCCGGCGCCGAGGCCGCGGTCAAGGCGGCGACGGCCAAGCTCGGCGCGCCGCGCGTGCTGGTCAACTGCGCCGGCGTCGGCACGCCGGCCCGCGCCGTCGGCCGCGACGGGCCGCTGCCGCTCGAGGTTTTCAACAAGGTGGTGCAGATCAACCTGGTCGGCACCTTCAATTTGATCCGGCTCTGCGCCGCGCTGATGCAGAAGCTTGAGCCGCTGGCCGACGGCGAGCGCGGCGTGATCGTCAATACCGCCTCGGTCGCCGCCTTCGACGGCCAGATCGGCCAGCCCGCCTACGCCGCCTCCAAGGCCGGCGTGCACGGCATGACGCTGCCGCTGGCGCGCGAGTTCGCCCAGTCCGGCATCCGGGTGTGCACCATCGCGCCGGGGCTCTTCGGCACGCCGATGATGTTCGCCCTGCCCGAGGAGGCGCAAAAGTCGCTCGCCGCCAGCGTGCCCTTCCCCAAGCGGCTCGGCGACCCGGCGGAATACGCCCGCCTCGCCCGCCACATCGTCGAGAACGTGATGCTCAACGGCGAGACGATCCGCCTCGACGGCGCGATCCGCATGGCGCCGCGCTGAGGGGGCGAAGATGAAGATACTGGTCGTCGCCCACCGCAGCGAGACGCACAAGCCCGAGGATTTCGCGCCGCACCTGCCGGCCGAATCGAAGAAGGCGCTTCAGCTCGTCGCCGAGGATTTCATCCGCGAGATCTACAGCCGCGCCGACGCCAAGGGCGCGGTGGTGATCGTCGAGGCCAAGGACGAGGCCGAGGCGCGGGCCCGCATCGACGAGCTGCCGCTGGCCAAGGCCGGCATGCTGCGCTTCGAGTTCTACCCGCTCAAGCCCTACCGCGGCTTCGTCGAGGCGGCCAGGGCCTGATCGGCCGCCGCCTCGATGAAACGGGCGAGCGCGATGTCGCGCCCGCTCAGGCCGCCGGCGTCGTGGGTAGTGAGCGTCACCTCGACGCGGTTGTAGACGTTGGACCATTCAGGATGGTGGTCCATCCGCTCGGCCATCAGCGCCACCCGGCTCATGAAGCCGAAGGCGGCGTTGAAGTCGCGGAAGCGGAAGC
>CAYTWJ010000051.1:0-13361 GCA_964442055.1 uncultured Rhodospirillaceae bacterium
CTCCGACATCCACTGCGTCACCGCCTGGTCGCGCTACGACAACCACTGGACCGGGGTCGCCGCCCGGCATCTGGTCGAGACGGCGCGGCCGAAGCCCGAGGCCAGGTTCGTCGTCTTCCACAGCCTCGATGGCTACACCACCAACGTCACGCTCGACATGTTCGCCGCGCCCGACGTGCTGCTCGCCCATTCCTGGGAGGGCAAGCCGCTGCCCCGCCAGCATGGCGGGCCGGTGCGCGTGGTCATGCCGCAGTTCTATTTCTGGAAGAGCGCGAAGTGGGTGCACCGCATCGAATTCGCTGCCGCCGACCAGCCCGGCTTCTGGGAAGTGCGCGGCTACCACAACGTCGGCGATCCGTGGAAGGAAGAGCGCTACGGCTGAGCGCCCGCTCTAGTGGCCGCGCGCGCAGCGGCCGGCAGCGGCGAAGGCGGCGCGGAACATCGCGTCGGTGAGCCGTCGCGTGTTGGTGTTGTAGCGCGAGCAGTGGTAGCTGTCGAAAAGCGCCAACCCGCCCGGCAGGTCGTGCCGGGCGCCGTGGGCGAAGGCATACGCCCCGGGGCGCAGGCCGAGCGCCCTCAGGACCGCGCCGTGGGCGATCTGGCCAAGCGCGAGGATCGCGCGAAGCTCGGGCATCGCGGCGATCTCGGCGGCGAGGAAGCGGCCGCAGGTGCGGATCTCCTCGGGCGTCGGCTTGTTCTGCGGCGGAACGCAGCGCACGGCATTGGTGATGCGCGCATCGCGCAGGGTCAGGCCGTCGTCGGCACGCGCCGCGTAGTGGCCCCGGGCGAAGTCGAAATGCGCCAGCGTGGCGTAGAGCAGCTCGCCGGCATAATCGCCGGTGAAGGGACGCCCCGTGCGGTTGGCCCCTTTCAGCCCGGGCGCCAACCCGACGACGAGGAGACGCGCATCCTCGGGCCCGAACGAAGGCACCGGGGCGTTGAAGAAATCGGCGAATGCACGGCGATTGTCGGCCCGGAAGCCGGCGAGCCGCGGGCAGAGCGCGCAATCGCGCGCCGGGATCGTCGCGTCGGCCAAGGCGGCGGCCCGGGCCTCGGTCAGGGCGTGCGCGGCATGCGCCGGCCGTAGCCGGGTTCCTCGTCGTCGTCGTTTTCGTCGGCCGCTACGTAGGCGGCCTGGCGCGCGGCGATCGCCTGCTCGCGCACCGACGGGTCGCGCATGATGCGCGGCATCAGCTCCTGCATCTCGATGAAGTGGTCGGCCTGCCGGCGCAGCTCGTCGGCGATCATCGGCGGCTGCGAGCGGACGGTCGAGACCACCGTGACGCGAACCCCGCGCCGCTGCACGGCCTCGACCAGCCGGCGGAAGTCGCCATCGCCGGAAAACAGCACCGCATGGTCGAGATGCGGCGTCATCTCCAGCATGTCGGTGGCCAGCTCGATGTCCATGTTGCCCTTGAACTTGCGCCGTCCCATGGCGTCGGTGTATTCCCGCGCCGGCTTGGTCACCATGGTGTAGCCGTTGTAGTCGAGCCAGTCGATCAGCGGCCGCAGCGGGGAATATTCCTGCTCCTCGGGCAGCGCGGTGTAATAGAAGGCGCGGACGAGGCGGGCCTTGCCGGCGAACTCGGCCAGCAGCCGCTTGTAGTCGATGTCAAACCCCAGCCCGCGGGCAGCGGAATAGAGATTCGCACCGTCGATGAAGAGAGCAATCCGTTCCTGCGAATAAAAACTCATCTTTGCGCTCCGAAATGGCGTGACAACGTCACGACGAAAATTGCCGGGATGGTTGCTGTTTGTTGTCAAAATAGACGCTTTCGCCGCGCTGGCAAGGCTCGAATACTATAGCCGTTTGAACGAGATCGCACGCGATGATCTATATTGCCTTGGGCGCTAATCTTCCATCGCGAGTGGGCCCGCCGGCAGCGACGTTGGCGGCGGCGCTCGGGGCCCTGGCTCGCCGCGGCGTGCGGGTGGTCGCCGCGTCGCGGCTGTGGCGTTCGGCGCCGGTGCCGGCCTCGGATCAGCCCTGGTTCGTCAATCAGGTCGTCGCGGTGGCCACCGACCTGCCGCCGGACGGGTTGCTCGCGGTGCTGCACGAGGTCGAGGCCGAGTTCGGCCGCGAGCGTCCGGCGGCCGAATCGACGCGCTGGCCCGCGCGAACCCTGGATCTCGACCTGCTCGATTACGACGGCCGGGTGGCGCCCGGGCCGGGCGGCGTCATCCTGCCTCATCCGCGCCTGCAGGAGCGGACATTCGTCCTCCGGCCGCTGGCCGAGATCGCAGCCGACTGGCGCCATCCGGTCAGCGGCCGCACCCTTGCCAGCCTGATCGCCGACCTGCCGGAAGGACAGGAGGCCGTGCCGGTCGAGCCCTGACGGCCGGCCGGACCTTGCATTTTGCAGTGCCGAACAGTATCTATATGTGTTCTGTCAAGCGTTTAGGGATGAAAGTTAAATGGCTCGCATTACCGTCGAAGATTGCGTCCTCAAGGTCCCCAACCGTTTCGAGCTGGTGATGCTCGCGGCGCAGCGTTCGCGCGCCGTCTCGGCCGGCGCGCCGCTCACCCTCGATCGCGATAACGACAAGAATCCCGTCGTCGCCTTGCGCGAGATCGCCGACGAAACCGTCAGCCTCGACACCCTGCGCCAGCAAATGGTGAGCGGGCTGCAGAAGCACGTCGAGGTCGACGAGCCCGAGGAAGACAACATGGCGATGCTCATGCAGTCGAGCGAATGGGCCGGCGTGGTGCAGGAGGAGCAGGCTCGCGCCGCCGCCGCCCAGTCCGAGGAGGGCGAGGAAGCGCCCGAGACCGAGGGCGATGCCGGGGCCGGGACCGAGGAGTGAGCGGGCGCCGCCCGACCGGGCGGCGCAATTCCTTCGTGCCATTGCCGAGCGCGGCGCCCGGCGGCAGCCGCCGCGGAGCGTGACGTGATTCGCCAAGTCGAACTTGTCGATCGTGTTCTCGGCTACGATCCCGATGCCGACGAGGACACGCTCAACCGCGCCTACGTCTTCTCGATGAAGGCGCACGGCGCGCAAATGCGCGCCTCGGGCGATCCCTATTTCTCGCATCCGCTCGAAGTCGCCGGCATCCTGGCCGGCATGAAGCTCGACCACGCCACCATCATCACCGCGCTCCTGCACGACACCCTCGAGGATACGCTGGCGACGCCGCAGGAGATCGAGGCCAAGTTCGGCCCCGAAATCCTCAAGCTGGTCGACGGCGTGACCAAGCTGTCGCGGATCGAGCTTCAGTCGGACCGCGCCCGGCAGGCGGAGAACTTCCGCAAGCTGCTGCTGGCGATGTCGAACGACATCCGCGTGCTGCTGGTCAAGCTCGCCGACCGGCTGCACAACATGCGCACGCTCCGCTTCGTGCCCGACGCCGACAAGCGCCGGCGCATCGCCGTCGAGACGATGGAGATCTACGCGCCGCTGGCCGACCGCATCGGCATGCAGGAGATGAAGGACGAGCTCGAGGACCTCGCCTTCGCCGAGATCAACCCCGACGCGCGCAATTCGATCGTCGCCCGCCTCGATTTCCTGCGCGCACAGGGCGTCGACCTGGTGCAGCGCATCACCGACGAGCTCAAACGCACGCTGGCGAAGGCGGGCATCGAGGCCTGGGTATCGGGGCGCGAGAAGCGGCCCTATTCGATCTGGCGCAAGATGCAGCGCAAGAACGTCTCCTTCGAGCAGCTCTCCGACATCATGGCCTTCCGCGTCGTCGTCGCCGACACCACGACCTGCTACCAGGCGCTCGGCGTCGTCCATGCCGCCTACCCGATGGTGCCGGGGCGGTTCAAGGACTACATCTCGACGCCGAAGCCGAACAATTACCGCAGCATCCACACCAGTCTGATCGGACCGGAAAAGCAGCGCATCGAGATCCAGATCCGCTCGGCCGAGATGCACGAGGTGGCCGAGCTCGGCGTCGCCGCGCACTGGCGCTACAAGGGGCCGGCGCCGGAGGGCGACGCGCGTCAGTACCGCTGGCTGCGCGAGCTTCTCGAAATCCTCGAACAGGCCTCGGATCCCGAGGAATTTCTCGAGCACACCAAGCTCAACATGTTCCAGGACCAGGTGTTCTGCTTCACCCCCAAGGGCGATCTCATCGCCCTGCCGCGCGGGGCGACGCCGGTCGATTTCGCCTACGCCGTGCACTCCGACATCGGCGACACCACGGTGGGCGCCAAGATCAACGGCCGCGTGCTGCCCTTGCGGAGCGCTTTGCAGAACGGCGACCAGGTCGAGATCCTGCGCTCCAAGAACGCGCATCCCTCGCCGACCTGGGAGAACTTCGTCGTCACCGGCAAGGCGCGCTCGCGCATCCGTCGCTTCGTTCGCCAGCAGCAGCGCTCACAGTATTCCGACCTCGGCCGCGCCATCCTGCAGAAGAGCTTCCGCGAGCGCGGCCACGCCTTCGCCGAGAAGGCGGCGATGCAGGCCCTGCCGGTGCTGAAGCTCAAGACGTTCGAGGACCTGCTTGCCGGCGTCGGCGACGGCACCATCGGCGCCCGTCAGGTCCTCGACGCCGTCTACCCCGGCGAGAAACACGAGCAGCCGGAGAAAGTCGTGCCGCTGGCCCGTGCGCGCGCCGGGCGCGAGAAGGGCGGGGTGCCGATCCGCGGCCTGATCCCCGGCATGGCGCTGCATTTCGCCGGCTGCTGCCACCCGCTGCCGGGCGACCGCATCATCGGCATCGTCACCACCGGCAAGGGGGTGACCATCCACACCGTCGACTGCGAGGTGCTCGAGCAGTTCGTCAGCACGCCCGAGCGCTGGCTCGACGTCGCCTGGGATGCCGAGCCCGACGCCCTCGACGTGCATGTCGGCCGCATCAGCACCGTGGTCGCCAACGAGCCGGGCGCGCTGAGCGCGCTCTCCACCGTGATCGCCAAGAACCGCGGCAACATCACCAACCTGAAGATCACCAACCGCTCGCCCGACTTCTTCGAGATGCTGATCGACATCGAGGTGCGCGATCTGAAGCACCTGACCAACATCATCGCCGCGCTCCGCGCCGACCCGGCGATCAACTCGGTCGAACGGGCGCGTGGCTGAGGGCGGCCGGGGAGGAGCGATGACGCGCGAAGAAGTGCTGCGGCATTACCGCGAGACCGGCGGCCTGCTCGAGGGGCATTTCCTGCTCAGCTCGGGCCTGCACAGCCCGGTCTACATGCAGTCGGCGAAGGTGCTGATGCATCCCGAGCGGGCCGAGCTGCTGGCCCGCGCGCTGGCCGACAAGATCCGCACCGCGCTCGGCCCGCGGCCCGCCGATCTCGTCTGTTCGCCGGCGCTCGGCGGCATCGTCATTGGCTACGAGCTCGGCCGCGCGCTCGGCCTGCGCGCCATCTTCACCGAGCGCGTCGAGGGCGCCTTCGTGCTGCGGCGCGGCTTCGAGATCGCCCGCGGCGAGCGCGTCATCATGGCCGAGGACGTGGTCACCACCGGCAAGTCGAGCCGCGAATGCATCGCCTGCATCGAGGCGGCCGGCGGCCGCGTCGTCGCCGCCGCCTGCATCGTCGACCGCTCGGACGGCGAGGTCGATCTTGGCGTGCCGCTGTTCGCGCTGACCGGTTTCAAGGTGCCGGCCTACCGCGCCGACGAACTGCCGCCGGAGCTCGAACGGTTGCCGGCGATGAAACCCGGCAGCCGCGGCCTGGCCTAGCGAGGAGGGAACGGCGATGCGGCAGTTGCGCCTCGGCGTCAACATCGATCATGTGGCGACCATTCGCAACGCGCGCGGCGGGCGCCATCCCGACCCCGTGCGCGCCGCCAAGCTGGCCGCTGCGGCCGGCGCCGACGGCATCACCGCCCACTTGCGCGAGGACCGCCGCCACATCTCCGACGACGACATCCGCCGCCTGTCCGAGGAGATCGACCTGCCGCTCAACCTCGAAATGGCGCCGACCGAGGAGATGCTGGAGATCGCGCTCCGCCACCGGCCGCATGCCTGCTGCCTGGTGCCCGAGCGGCGCGAGGAGCGCACCACCGAGGGCGGCCTGGACGCGGCGGCGCAGCACCGGCTGCTCGAACCGGTGATCCGGGCGCTCGGCGCGGCGGGCATCCGGGTGTCGCTGTTCATCGAGCCGTCGGTGGTGCAGCTCGCCGTCGCCAAGGCGCTGGGCGCGCCGGTGGTCGAGCTGCATACCGGGCGCTACTGCGACACGGCGGGGGCCGAACGCGCGGCCGAGCTCGCCCGTCTCGGCGACGCCGCGGCTTACGCCGAATCGGTCGGGCTGGAATGCCATGCCGGCCACGGCCTGAGCTTCGAGACGGTGGCGGCGGTGGCGGCGATTCCGCAGGTGGTCGAGCTGAACATCGGCCATTTCTTGATCGGCGAGGCGATCTTCGGCGGCCTCGACGGCGCCATCAAGCGCATGCGGGCGCTGATGGACCAGGGGCGCAGCGAGGCGGCGGGCCAGCGCTCGGCGTGACCGGCGATGATCATCGGGCTGGGCAGCGACATCATCGATATCCGCCGCATCGAGCGCACGATCGCCCGCTTCGGCGACCGCTTCCTGGACCGCGTCTTCACCGCCACCGAGCGGGCGCGCTCGGACCGGCGCGCCGACCGTGCCGCCTCCTATGCGCGCCGCTTCGCGGCCAAGGAAGCCTGTGCCAAGGCGCTCGGCACCGGTTTGCGCCGGGGGGTGTTCTGGCGCGACATGGGGGTGGTCAACCACGCCGGCGGCCGCCCGACCATGCAGCTGACCGGCGGCGCCCTGCGCCGGCTGCAGGAGATCACACCCGCCGGCATGGTGGCGCGCATCGACCTGACCATCACCGACGAGCCGCCGCAGGCCCAGGCCATCGTGCTGATTTCAGTGGTACCGGCGGCGATTGCACCCCAAATTAGGGACTGACCGGCGGGCAGCCGGCGTGGCGCAGCGGCCCGCCGGGGACCCATCGGCGATCGGCGGAAGGCCAGCCGCCACCCCCGGTTTGAGGGTTGTGGCGAGCAATAAGTGTATTTGCAAAACAATAGGTTAAAGAATGACGCTCATGGCGGATGCAAAGAAGAAAAGCGGCGGCTTCGGCGAGACCGTCCGGACCGTTCTCTATGCCGTGCTGATCGCTCTTGGCATCCGCACGGTCGCCTTCGAGCCCTTCAACATCCCCTCCGAGTCGATGCTGCCCACCCTGCTGGTCGGCGATTACTTGTTCGTCTCGAAGTATTCCTACGGCTACAGCCGCTATTCGCTCCCCTTCGGCCTGCCGCTGATCCCGGGCCGCATCCTCGAGCGCGCGCCCGAACGCGGCGACGTCGTCGTCTTCAAGCTGCCGCGCGACAACTCGACCGACTACATCAAGCGCATCATCGGCCTGCCCGGCGACCGCATCCAGCTGCGCGAAGGCCAGCTCCATCTCAACGGCAAGCCGGTGGCGCGCCAGCGGATCGCCGACTTCGTCTATCGGGATCGCGGCGGCAACAGCGTTCGCATCCCCCAGTTCCGCGAGACGCTGCCGAACGGGGTCAGCTTCAGCACCCTCGAACTGCGCCCCGCCCGCAATGGCGAGGAGACGCCGGTGTATGTCGTTCCGCCCGGCCACTATTTCGCCATGGGCGACAACCGCGACAACTCGCTCGACAGCCGCGTTCCGGTCGCATCGGGCGGCGTCGGTTTCATTCCGGCGGCCAACTTGGTGGGCCGGGCCGAGATCCTGTTCTTTTCGACCGACGGGTCGGCCGCCTGGTGGGAGGTATGGAAGTGGCCGCTGGCGATGCGTTTCAGCCGCTTCTTCGACCCGATCCGCTGAGCCGGGCATGAAACGCCAGGCCGAACCGCCGGCGGATCTTGCCCGACTGGCGCCTGCGTTGGGCCATTCCTTTGCCGAGCCGCGTCTGCTGGAGGAAGCGCTCACGCATCCTTCGGCGACGACGGGGCGCAGCCGCAAGGCGCGCGGACGCGATTACAACCGCCTGGAATTCCTCGGCGACCGCGTGCTCGGCCTGCTCGTCGCCGACCTGCTGCACCGGCGCTATCCGCAGGCCGACGCCGGCGAGCTGGCGCGGCGCTTCAACGCCCTGGTTCGCCAGGAAAGCCTGGCCATGGTCGCCGAAGCGGTCGATCTCGGCGGTTACTTGCGGCTCTCGCGCAGCGAGCGCGACACCGGCGGCGCGGCCAAGCCGGCCATCCTGGCCGATGCCTGCGAGGCGGTGATCGCCGCCCTCTATCTCGACGGCGGGCTGGAGGCGGCGCGGGCGTTCATCCACAGCCGATTCGAGCCGCTGCTCGCCGAGGTGGCGAGCCCCGCCAAGGACGCCAAGACGGCACTGCAGGAATGGGCGGCGGCACGCAGCCTGCCGCCGCCGACCTATCAGGTGGCGGCGCAGGAGGGCCCGCCACACGAGCCGATGTTTACCGTCACCGTCGGCATCGAGGGCTTCAGCCCGGCGACGGGACGCGGCCGCTCGAAGCGGACGGCCGAACAGGCGGCGGCGCGGGGGCTGCTCAAGACGCTGCCCAAGGGCCATGGCTGAGGCGGAAGCCGTCGCGCCGGCGGAGCCGACTCGCTGCGGCTACGTCGCCATCGTCGGGGCGCCCAATGCCGGCAAGTCGACGCTGCTCAACCAGCTCGTCGGCAGCAAGGTGTCGATCGTCACGCCCAAGGTGCAGACGACGCGCAGCCGCATCGTCGCCATCGCCATGGCGGGCGCGACGCAGCTGGTCTTCGTCGACACGCCCGGCATCTTCAAGCCCCGGCGCACGCTCGAGCGCGCAATGGTGCGGGCGGCGTGGGCGGGGGCCGAGGACGCCGACCTGGTGGTGCTGGTGGTCGATGCCGAACGGGGTTTCGACCGCGACAGCCAGGCCATTGTCGCCGCCCTCAAGGAAGGCGGACGGCCGGCGATCCTGGCCCTGAACAAGGTCGACCGCGTGCGCCGCGATTCGCTGCTTGGCCTCGCCGCCGAGATCAACGCCGCCGGCCGGTTCACCGACACCTTCATGATCTCGGCGCTGACCGGCGACGGCGTCGAGGATCTCAAGCGGCACCTGGCGGCCCGCCTGCCCGAAGGGCCGTGGCTCTACCCGCCCGATCAGCTCGCCGACATCTCCGAGCGCCTGCTCGCCGCCGAGGTCACCCGCGAGAAGCTGTTCCTGCGCCTGCACGAGGAATTGCCCTATGCCTCGACCGTGGAAACCGAAAGCTGGCAGGAGCAGGACGACGGCTCGGTGCGCATCGAGCAGGTGATCTATGTCGCGCGCGACAGCCAGAAGCCGATCGTGCTGGGCAAAGGCGGCCGCACAATCAAGGCGATCGGCTCGGCGGCGCGCGGCGATCTCGAGCAAATGCTCGGCCGCCGCGTCCACCTCTTCCTGTTCGTCAAGGTCCGCCCGGAATGGGCCGAGGAACCGGAGCGTTATCGCGCCATCGGGCTCGAATTCCCGCGCTAGGAGTTCCCCATGCGCCTGATCCTCGCCATCTTCCTGCCGTTCCTGCTGTTCTTCACCATCGGCCGGCCTGTGGCCGGCATCATCTGCCTGGTCCTGCAGCTGACGCTGATCGGCTGGATTCCGGCGGCGCTGTGGGCGGTCTATGCCCTGAGCCAGTGGAACACCGACCGCAAGATCGCGGCGGCCAAGCGCGGCGGCTGAGGCCGCCCGGCGGGACACATGCACTGGTCCGACGAAGGCATCGTGCTGGCGGTGCGCCGCCACGGCGAGACCTCGGCGATCGTCAGCCTGCTTACCGCCGCCCACGGCCGGCATGCCGGGCTGGTGCGTGGCGGCGCCGGCAGGCGGGCCAGGGGCCTCCTCCAGGTCGGCAATGAGCTCGGCGTCACCTGGCGCGCGCGTCTGGCCGAGCATCTTGGCACCTTCACGGTCGAGCCGCGCGTCGCCTGGGCGGCCGGCTTGCTCGACGACCCGTTGCGCCTGGCCGCGCTGGCCGCGGCCTGCGCCCTGGCCGAAGCGGCGTTGCCTGAGCGCGAGCCGCACCGGCCGCTCTATGACGCCTCGCGTGCGCTGCTGGCCGCCCTCGGCGAGAACGCGCCCGCCTGGCCCGCGGTCTACGTGCGCTGGGAGCTCGGCCTTCTCGCCGAGCTCGGCTTCGGTCTCGATCTGAGCCAATGCGCCGCCACCGGCGCGCATCAGGATCTGACACATGTCTCGCCGCGCAGCGGCCGGGCGGTGTCGGCGGTCGCGGCGGCTCCCTATGGCGAGCGCCTGTTGCCGCTGCCCGCCTTCCTCGCGCAGGGCCGCGGCGGACCGCCGGCCAACGACATGGCGGCCGACATCGAGGCCGGCCTGACGCTCACCGGCTTTTTCCTCGAACGCCATGTCTTCGCGCCGCATCGGCTCGCTGTGCCGGCCGCCCGCGCACGATTCGTAGAGCGATTGGCTAGAGAGGGTACCAAATCTGGTGGTATAAGCCCGTCATGACGCGCCACACGCCCAAATCCGACTTTCCCGAGGCGATCCGCGAAGAGCCGCTCGACCGCGCGCTGTCCGAGCGCTATCTCGCCTACGCGCTGTCGACGATCATGGCGCGCTCGCTGCCCGACGTGCGCGATGGCCTGAAGCCGGTGCAGCGCCGACTGCTCTATGCCATGCGCCTGCTCCGGCTCGACCCCGAGGCCGGCTTCAAGAAATGCGCGCGCGTCGTCGGCGACGTGATCGGCCGCTTCCACCCGCATGGCGACCAGGCGGTGTACGACGCCCTGGTGCGGCTGGCGCAGGATTTCGCCCAGCGCTATCCGCTGGTCGACGGCCAGGGCAATTTCGGCAACATCGACGGCGATAACCCCGCCGCCATGCGCTACACCGAAAGCCGCCTCACCAAGGCGGCCGAGGCGCTGCTCGAAGGCATCGACGAAGACGCGGTGAGCTTCCGCCCAAGCTATGACGGCTCCAAGGAAGAGCCGGTCGTGCTGCCGGCGGCGTTTCCGAATCTGCTGGCGAATGGTGCGAGCGGCATCGCTGTCGGCATGGCGACGAACATTCCCCCGCACAACGTCGGTGAGCTCTGCGACGCGTTGCTGCACCTGATCAAGCACCCGAACGCGACGCCGGCCAAGCTGGCCGAGCTGGTGCCGGGGCCCGACTTCCCGACCGGCGGCGTGCTGGTCGAGCCGCGCGACAGCGTCGTCGAGGCCTACCGTACCGGCCGCGGCAGCTTCCGCCTGCGCGCCCGCTGGGAGCGCGAGGAGTTGGCGCGCGGCCAGTGGCAGGTCGTGGTGCGCGAGATTCCCTACCAGGTTCAGAAGGGCAAACTGATCGAGCGCATCGCCGAGTTGATCGCCGAGCGCAAGCTGCCGCTGCTCGCCGACGTCAAGGACGAGTCGGCCGAGGACGTCCGCCTGGTGCTCGAGCCGAAGAGCCGCAACGTCGCGCCCGACCTGCTGATGGAAAGCCTGTTCAAGGCGACCGACCTCGAGATCCGCTTCCCGCTCAACCTCAACGTGCTCGACGGCGGCAAGGTGCCGCGCGTGATGGGCCTGCGCGAGGCGCTGCAGGCCTTCCTCGCCCACCGGCACGAGGTGCTGGTGAGGCGCAGCCGCTTCCGCCTGGCCGAGATCGAGCGGCGGCTGGAGATTCTCGACGGTTTCCTGATCGCCTACCTCAATCTCGACGCCATCATCCGCATCATCCGCGAGGAGGACGAGCCGAAGACGGCGATGATGCGCCGCTTCAAGCTGAACGACGCCCAGGCCGAAGCCATCCTCAACATGCGCCTGCGCTCGCTGCGCCGGCTCGAGGAAATCGAGATCAAGGCCGAGCACAAACGGCTGAGCGAGGAGCGGCGCGACCTCGTCAAGCTGCTCAAGGACGAAACCTTGCGCTGGCAGCGCATCGCCGCCGAGCTGCAGGAGCTCAAGGTGAAGGTCGGCGCCCGCACGCCGCTCGGCCGGCGCCGCACCGAGGTCGCCGAGGCGCCGGTCGTCGCCGAGATGCCGATCGAGGCGATTGTCGAGAAGGAGCCGATCACCGTGCTCTGCTCCGAGAAGGGCTGGATCCGCGCCTTCAAGGGGCACCTGCCCGACGACGGTTCGATCGCCTACAAGGAGGGCGACCGCGGCCGCTTCTGGCTGCATGCCGAGACCACGGACAAGCTGGTGCTGTTCGCGACCAATGGCCGCGCCTACACGCTGGCCGGCGACAAGCTGCCGAGCGGCCGCGGCCACGGCGAGCCGGTGCGGCTGATGATCGATCTCGGCAACGACCAGGACATCGTCGCCCTGTTCGTGCACAAGCCCGGCCGCAAGATGCTGGTCGCGGCCCATGACGGGCGCGGCTTCGTCGTGCCGGGCGACGAGATGCTGGCGCAGACCCGCGCCGGCAAGCAGATCCTCAACGTCTCGGGCGACGTCGAGGCGGCGGCCTGCGTGCCGGCCGAGGGCGACACGGTCGCGGCGATCGGCGAGAACCGCAAGCTGCTGCTGTTCGCGCTGGCCGAGGTGCCGGAGATGACGCGCGGCCGCGGCGTGCGGCTGCAGAAGTACCGCGATGGCGGCCTAGCCGATGCCAGGGTGTTTGTCCGCGCCGAAGGGCTCGCCTGGACCGATGCCTCGGGGCGCGAGCGCCGCGAGAGCGCGATCGGCGACTGGCTCGGCGAGCGCGGCCAGGCCGGGCGCCTGCCGCCCAAGGGCTTCAACAAGAGCAACCGCTTCGGCTGATGCGGCGCGGCGGCGACCGGCGCGAAAGAATGGCGTGATGGACCTCTTCACCCTCGTTTCCGCGTTGCTGCTCGGCGTCGTCGAGGGCCTGACCGAGTTCCTGCCGGTGTCCTCGACCGGGCACCTGATCCTGTTCGGCGACCTGCTCGGCTTCGAGGGCCCGCCCGGCCATGTCTTCGAGATCGTCATTCAGCTCGGCGCCATCCTGGCGGTCTGCTGGGCCTATCGCCGGCGCTTCCTCGACACCGTCGCCGGCCTGTTCCGCCAGCCGCGGGCGACGCGCTTCGCCCTCAATCTGGTCGTCGCCTTCCTGCCGGCAGCGGCGATCGGCGCCGTCGCGCACGGCTTCATCAAGTCGGTGCTGTTCAGCCCCGCGGTCGTCGCCGCGGCGCTCGTCGTCGGCGGCCTTGCCATCCTCTGGATCGAGCGCGTGGTCGGCGAGGGCCGGGTGGCCGACGTCGACGACTTCTCCTATGGCCTCGCCTTCAAGATCGGCCTCTGCCAGGTGATCTCGATGATTCCGGGCGTCAGCCGGGCGGGCGCCACGATCATGGGCGCCATGCTGCTCGGCGTCGAGCGGCGGGCGGCGACCGAGTTCTCGTTCTTCCTCGCCGTGCCGACGATGCTCGGCGCCACCGCCTACGACGTCTACAAGAACTGGGCGCACCTGACTTCGGACGGCTGGGGCGTGATCGGCCCCGGCTTCGTCGTCGCCTTCATCTCGGCGCTGGCGGTGGTGCGCACGCTGATCGGCTTCGTCGGCCGCCACGGCTTT
>CAYTWJ010000052.1:0-13343 GCA_964442055.1 uncultured Rhodospirillaceae bacterium
CGTCGTCGCCACGTTCCGCGATACGCGTGGCCGCGATGCGAAGGCCGGCGTCGCGCCGACATAGGCGTGGATCTTGCTCGTTTCAAGCAGCGTCGCCGCCGCCCGGGGCTCGACCGCCTCGATGCGGATTTCCTGCGGATAGTAGGAGGGATAGAGCGGCACCTCGTGCCCGGCATGCGCCGCAAACACCGCCGCCAGAACCACGACCAGGAGTGGAATGACCCGTATCGGCATCGCAGGACCCCAAGGGCGGGGTCGCCGTCAGCCCCGAATGGTCTTCATGACCGC
The DNA here is from genome assembly GCA_964442055.1 of uncultured Rhodospirillaceae bacterium. Lineage (GTDB taxonomy): Bacteria > Pseudomonadota > Alphaproteobacteria > Ferrovibrionales > Ferrovibrionaceae > CAYTWJ01. The sequence continues at coordinate 289 of CAYTWJ010000052.1, forward strand.
TTCGCTGGCGAGCGCCTCGTCCGGCTTGCCGTGGAAGATGATTTCGCCGCGGTCGATGGCGTACAGCCTGTCGGCGATCTCGGCGGCGGCCGGGAGATGGGATTCGGCCATCAGGAGCGAGATGCCGAGCTTCTTGATCTTGATCACCGCATCGCGGAAGCGGGACACCACCACCGGGGCGAGCCCCTCGAACGCCTCGTCGAGCAGAAGAAGGCTGGGCGAGAGGAACATGGCGCGCGCGATCGCCACCATCTTGCGCTGGCCGCCGCTCAGATTCATGCCCTGCCGCCCGGTCAGGTCGCGAACCTCGGGAAAGACCGAGAAGACCCGTTCCTCGACGTCGGTCTTGCCGCTCTCTTCCGAGAGCCAGCGGCTGATCGAGAGGTTCTCCGCGACCGTCAGGTCGGGAAACACGCCGCAGTCCTCGGGCGAATAGCCGAGCCCCCGGCGGGCGCGCAGATGGGCGGGAAGCGCGGTGACGTCCTCGCCGTTGAACACGATGCCGCCGGCGCGGACCGGCAGCAGGCCCATGATGCTTTCGATGGTCGTGGTCTTGCCCGCCCCGTTGCGGCCGACCAGGCAGACGACCTCGCCCGGCGCCACCGTCAGCGACACGCCGTGCAGGATGTGCGCCGAGGCCCGATAGGTATCGATGGCTTTGACTTCGAGCATCTCCAACACCCTCGGCGGCGGGTCAGGCGGGCGGCCCACCCAGCAGGTTGGCCGCGACTTCCGGGTTGCGCCGGATTTCCTCGGGCGTGCCGTCGGCCAGGATGGCGCCCTCGTGCATGGCGACGATGCGGTCCGAATACTTGAACACCACGTCCATGTCGTGCTCGATCACCACCGCCGTGACCTGTCCCCGGCGCACGACCGCGGAGATGATGTCCATGATCTGCGCCTTGTCGCGGGTGCTGACGCCGCTGGTCGGCTCGTCGAGGAACAGCAACCGCGGACGCAGCGCATAGGCGACCGCAACATCGAGCAGCTTGCGCTCGCCTTGCGCCAGGCCGCGCACCGCGACGTTGCGCTTGGCGGCGAGGCCGAACTGGCCGAGCACGTCGTCGGCTTCGCGCGTCACGTCCTGGTCGTGGTCGGCGAGCGAAAGGGCGCGCAGGGTCTTGCCGTCGCGCGAGAAGATCGCCAGCGCGACGTTATCGAAGGCGGTCAGATCGTCGAACAAGTTGACGAGCTGGAAGCTGCGGGCGATACCGGCACGCAGGCGCTCGCCGACCGAGGCGTGGGTGATGTCCTTGCCGTCGAAGAGGATCTGCCCGCCGTCGGGACGCAGGAAGGCGCTGATCAGGTTGACCAGGGTCGTCTTGCCCGCCCCATTGGAGCCGATCAGGGACAGGAACTCGCCTTGGGTGACGACGAAATCGACGCCGTCGATCGCCTTGGTGTCGCCGAAGGACTTCTTCAGCTTGACGGTCCTAAGCAGGCTCACGTTCGGCATCCTTCCTTGCCCGCCACAGGCCGGTCACGCGCGCGGCGGCGCCGACGATGCCGGCCGGCAGGCCGAGCACCAGGATGACGAGAACGATCCCGAGCGCCGCTTGCCAGTACTCGGTCGAGGCGATGGCGTAGGTCTTGAGGTAGTTGAAGACGACCGCGCCGACGATCGGGCCGGTGAAATTGCGGAACCCCCCGAGCACGGTCATGAAGACGATCTCGCCCGAGAACGGCCAGTAGAGAATATCCGGCGTTACCAGGCCGTTGAGCGGGACCCAGAGCACGCCCGCCAGGCCGGTGAACCCGCCCGAGATCATGAACGCGATCCAGCGGAAGCGGGGGACGTCGATGCCCAGGAAGCGCGCGCGCGTCTCGTTGTCGCGGATCGCCTGGAGCGCCTTGCCGAACGGCGAATGGACGATCAGCCACATCGCCGCGACGGCGGCGAAGAACAGGACCAGCACGTAGTAGTAGTAGGCGCCGATGAACTTCTGGTAGCTGCCGCGCCCGGCGAAGTCGAGCAGGCCGGCGAGCAGCGTCATGGAGCCGTAGGGGACCCGGATTCCGTCGGTGCCGCCGGTGACCCAGAAGAACTTGTAGGCGAGCGTCCACAGGACCTGGGACAGGGCCAGCGTCAGGATGGCAAAGAAGATGCGCGTGAAGCGCACGCAGATATAGCCGAACACGGCCGTGACCAGGAACGTGACCACGAGCCCGCCCAGGATGTAGAGCTCCATCGAGCCGATCTTGAGATACTTGACCATGAACGCCGCCGCATAGGCGCCGAGGCCGAAGTAGGCCGAATGCCCGAACGACAGGAGCCCGCTGTAGCCGAGCAGCAGGTTGAACCCGAGGCCGGCGATGGCGAAGATCAGGCCGTAGGTCAGAAGCTGCGTCTGGTACGAATCGACTACCTGCGGAATGACGAGCAGCAGGACGACGATCGGCGAGGCGTAGGCCAGCGCACGCGCCGGAGACAGGCCGCTGGCCGAAAAGAAGAACTTCCTCATCACGCTTGCTTTCCGAACAGGCCGGTCGGCCGGACGAGAAGGACGCCGGCGGCGATCAGGTAGAGGATCGCCAGTTCGATCTCCGGGAAGAACTGGATCGCGGCGGTCCGCACGAAGCTGACCAGCAAGGCGCCGACCATCGCCCCTTCGAGGCTGCCGAGGCCGCCGATGACGACGACGACGAAGGCGAGGATCAAGGTGTCCACGCCCATGCCCAGCACCGCCGCCTGGGTCGGCACCACGATCGCGCCGCCCAGCCCGGCGATGAAGCAGCCGAGCGCGAACGCCTGGATGTAGACGCGCCCGACGTTGAGGCCGAGCGCGGAGGCCATGCGCCGGTTCTGCGACGTCGCCCGCAGGATGACGCCGAACCTGGTGCGGTAGATGAACGCCCAGAGCAAGACGGCCGCCGCGAACCCGATCCCGATCACGGCCAGGTTGTAGACCGGATAGCGCAGGCCGAAGACGGCGATGCTGCCGAGCGCGTCCCGCAGCGGGGCCGCGGTCAGCGGGGTGCCGCCGAAGAAGAAGTGCATGGCGTCTTCGAGGATCAGCAGCAGGCCGAAAGTGACGAGCAGCAGGTATTCCTCCGGCCGTTTGTAGAGCGGGCGAAGCAAGATCGGCTCGACCAGCGTGCCGACGGCGGCGACCACGACCGCGCCCACCGGCAGCAGCAGGAAGAGGACCGCGACGTTGCCCGTTCCCATCGCCTTGCCGACGGTCCACGCGGTCACGTACGCGCCCAGCGCGTAGAACGTGCCGTGTGCGAGGTTGACGATCTGCATGACGCCGTAGATCAGGCTGAGCCCGGCGGCGATCAGGAACAAGATCGACGCGTAGAAGGTCGAATTGAGAATCTGGATGGTGAGGATGTCCATCGCCCCAGCGCCCCCGCCCGGCCGACGGAGCTATCGAGCCCAGCCTGTTTCAGCAAGCCGCTGATGCTTTATGTTATTCGCGGCTGAATGGAAGATAGGGCAGCGCGCAGGAATATTGCAACAGCGATGTGCGCGCTTGCCGCGTTCGCGTCCGTCCCTGGCGGCATTTCGACTAGCGCCCGCCACCCGGGCGGGCGACCCGGTCGCCGCGGGGAAATGAAACGGCCGCGTCCTGCGACGCGGCCGTTCCGTTCGACGCTCGCGTCCGATCCGAAGCGATGTTCAGGCCTTCTTCGTCCAGGTGGTCTTCAGCCAGTTGGCCGCTGCCGTGGACTCATTGTGCGTGGTGCCGGGCTTCGGCCAGTTGGCCGGCGCGGTGATGTCGCGGATCGGGATCGTGATGACCGACTTCGGGTCCCAGATCGGGAATTGGTAATTGGGATCGTTCTTGGTCAGGCCGATCACCGAGTCCTTGTAGCCTTGGTGGTTGTCGGGCCGGATGTAAACGTAGCCGGCCGGCGCATCGAGCCCGAGGCCCTCGAGCTGGTTGATGATGAGGTCGTCCTCCGGCCAGCCGCCGACCAGCTGGTTGGCCTTCTCGATCGCGGCCTTGAGCAGGTAGAGCGAGGTGTAGGCGCCGTCCGACTCGAAGCTCGGATACTCGTTCCAGCGCTTGTAATAGCGTTGGACGAAGCTGTCGTTGGCCGGCCAGCGGTTGGTGCCCGGATGGAGGAAGAAGTAGTTGGCATGCACGCCGGCGAGCACCCCCTCGGGGTGGTCCTTGCCAATGGCGGCGGGCGTGCCGCCGAAGGCGAGGGTGGTCGCGACCTTCATCTTGTCGAACAAGCCGTAGCTCAGCGCCTGCTTGTAGAAGGCCACGTAGTCGCCGCCCCAGACGCCGCAGATCAGGAGGTCCGGCCCGGCGGACAGGAGCTTGGTGATGTGCGGCGTGAAGTCGGTCGTGCCCAGCTTGGGCCAGGCTTCCGCCACGTACCCGGCGCCGGGAACCAGGGTTTGGTAGGCGAGCATGAAGTGCTCGTGCACATTGCGGCCGTAGCTGTAGTCGGGCTGGATCGAGGCGACCTTTTTCGCGTTCGGCCAGTTCTTGGCGGCACCGATCGCCGACGTGATGCCGTCCGCGGACTGGATGTTGGTCACCCGGAACACGTAATGCGGATTGGGCACCGCCTTGTCGAACAGGAAGTCGGTGCAGCCGTCGTTGAACAGCGTGAGAATGCCGAGCTCCTCGGCGACGGGGCCGAGCGCCGGCGTGTTGCCGCTCGAGATCACGCCGGTGAAGAGATCGATCTTCTCCGACAGCTTCATGCGCCGCAGCTCTTTGACGCAGGCGTCGGTGCCGGCGGCCTCGTCGGCGAAGATGGTTTCGATCTTGCGCTTGCCGAGCAATCCGCCTTCGGCGTTGATCTCCTCGGCCGCGAGGATGTGGCCCCGGCGGCCGGGCTCGCCCAAGAGGTTGGCAGGGCCGGTCAGGAAGGTGATGTGGCCGGTCTTGAACGGCTTGTCGGGGATCTTGCCCTTGACCTTCGGCGTGGCCGCCGAGGCGGTGCGCGGCCCGGCGACATAGCCGGCCGAGCCGGCGGCGGCCGCCAAGCCGGCAGCGCCGGCGGCTGCGCCCAAGCCGTTCAGGAAATCGCGGCGGCTGACCGGCTTCGTTTCGTCGTCTCTTTGCATGTTTTCCTCCCTATGAATGGACTGGCACGAGCCTGATTCGGGGAGGGAAAGCCTGCTTCGAAGCCGGGATCCCTTCGCAAGTGCCGGTCGCAAGTCAGCGTCGCGCCACGAGCAGTCGGTTCCGACGAGAGGTCGCCAATTGGCCGGCTCGACGCCCGAACTGTTTCTTGTTTCTTGGCGGTTACACGGATGCCGAGTTCTGCACCTGCTCGCGGCAGCAGCAAGACCTCCCCATCGGTATCACGACGAGAAATATACCCCCCGAAATCTCGCGGTGTCAAAACGCTGCATGTCGGTGGGCCGCGGCCCTGCGGGTGGACATTCTGCCCGGACCACGGGCGCCGCAATCTTCGCCGCCGGTACGCAGCTTCGGAGCAAGCGGCCAACATCGAGAACGCCAGCCGCGCCTGCGCGCATCCCGAAGTGCAGAGCTGAGCCGCGGAAACCAGCCGCCTCCGCGGGCTGACGCAGGCTGCGGCAACATGCCCGACGAGAACAAACCGAAGAGTCTCCGGAAAACCAATCCCGAAATCCTGCAAAGCCGGTTCGTCGATGCTGACCTGAAGTCTCGCAACGTCCTGATTTGAACGCTGCCCAAGGCCGTAATCGAACCAGCGACGCGCGGAATTGCAGTCCTCGATCAATCCTGCGGAATCAACGGCTTAATGGCTCGGCCTCTGGAAAACCGGTCGCCCGGGGTCGATGGGTCATGAAGGAATTGGAAAACCGCGGTGCTCGTTCCGCCCCTGGATTCCTGCGGGGCACGGCGACCTGAAATCCGTCGTAGCGGGACCGGCGGCGGTTCCGGCTCGAAGCCCGCGCCGCGAGTTGGGCGATGCGGGATCAGAGGACGGTCGGGGTCACCGCCGGCACGATCACCCACAGGTACGGCCCGGCCAACACGGCGCGCAAGCGCTCGCCCGCACCCGCATGACTTGCCGCTTCTCCGAACTTATAAACCCTCGCATTCATCGGAGTCGCGTGCGGCAGCTGTCCGGATTCGAGGCGCAGGCAAGAAATATGGCCGCCCGATCGCGGGCCGCCGCCCCCCCCGGCCGCAAGCAGAATGCTCCGGGCACGCAGGCGCCGGCACCCGATCTTATCGCGCCGGTCAGGGAAGCAGGATGGTCGAGCCCGCGGTGCGGCGTTGCTCGAGCGCGCGGTGGGCCTCGGCGGCATCGCGCAGCGGCAGGCGCTGGCCGATATGGACGCGCACTAGGCCCCGCCGCATCGCCTCGAACAGCCGGCCCGCGCGCGCCGCCAGCTTGGCCGCGCTGTCGGTGTAGTGGCCGTAATTCGGCCGCGACACGGTGGCCGACTTCGCGTCGTAGGCGGCGATGTCGATCGGCTCGATCCGGCCCGAGGCCTGGCCGTAGCTGACCAGGTGCCCGTGCACGGCAAGAACCTCGTAGGAGCCGGCGAAGGTGTCGCGGCCGACGGCGTCGTAGACCACGTCGACGCCGCGCCCGCCCGTGACGTCGCGCACCGCGGCGACGAAATCCTCCGCCGTGTAGACGATCGGGTGGGCGCAGCCGTTCAGCCGGGCGAACCGGGCTTTCTCCTCGCTGCCGACGGTGCCGATGACCGTGGCGCCGAGCGCGCTCGCCCACTGGCAGAGCAGCGTCCCCACCCCGCCGGCGGCGGCATGGACCAGCACGATGTCGCCCGCCTTCACCGCATGCACCCGATGCAGCAGGAATTCCGCCGTGATGCCCTTGAGGAGCCCGGCCGCGGCAATATCGTCAGCAACGTCGTCGGGCAGCGGCACGACCAGCTCCGCCGGCATGGTGCGGTACTCGGCATAGGCCCCCGGCGGCGCGCAGGCATAGCCGACGCGGGCGCCCGGCAGCAGGCCGCGCACGCCGGGGCCGACATCGACCACGACCCCGGCGCCCTCCATGCCGAGCACGCCCGGCGGCTCGACCAGGCGGAAATAGCCGGTGCGGCAGTAGACGTCGATATAGTTCACGCCGATCGCAGTCTGGCGGATGCGGACCTCGCCCTGGCCCGGCGCGGGAACGGCGACCGGGCGCCAGGCCAGCGTCTCGGGCCCGCCATGCGCGGTAAGCATCACCGCGTTGGCACTGATCGCTCCCGCCGCGGCGGCCGACGGAGCGGCGACTGCCGGCGGCGGCGCGCCGGCGCGCATCCGCGCGGCGACGGGCTGGCCGAAATGCCGCTTCACCGCGGCGAATCCCGCCTCGTAGATCTGCTCGCCGACCAGGCGCGCCAGTTCGTCCTCGCGGCCGGGCGGAGCGTCGAAGCGCGATTCCCACGTCCAGAAGGTGCGGTTCCCGTCGGTCACCGGCCGCAGCCGGACGGTCGCGACATAGCCGATCAGCGGGATCGGCGCATCGAGGATGCAGTAGGTGTAGCTGCGGTCGCGGTCCGAGAGCGACAGCAGTTGCTCGCGCAGTCCGCCGCCCTCGGCGAGGCGGAAGTTGCGCACGCAACCGATCTCGTCGGCGGGCGCGCCGTCCTCGATCCGGCTCGCGGCCACCGCCGGATGCCAGCGCTCGTGGGCGTTGAAGTCGCGCAGGAAACGCCACACCTCGTCGATCGGCGCCTCGATCACCGTGCTGCGGCGAACCGTGACCATGCCCTCCGCCTCAGCGGCGGTTGAGCCGGCGCTTCAGCGCCTCGAAGCCGGCCTGGAACACGCCGTCCCCGATTTGCGCCACGAGCTCGCGCTCGCGCTCCGCCGCGCAATCGAACTCCGCGCTCCACTCGGCGAAGCTGCGATCGCCATCGGTGACGGGCGTCAGCTTGAGCGTCGCGATATAGTTGCTGACGCCCATCGGCGATTCGAGGATGGAGTAGGTGCAGCTGTAATCGTAGTCCGACAGCGCCAGCAGCTGCTCGCGGATGCGGCCGCCGTCCTTGAGCGCGAAGTTGCGGATGCACCCCACCTTGTCGGCGGGATAGTTCTGCTCGATCCGGCTCTCCGCGATCGCCGGATGCCAGCCCGGCAAGCCGTTGAAATCCCGGATCTGCCCCCAGACACGGTCCGCCGGGGCGTCGATCACGCTCGAGGCATAGACCTTGGCCATGCAGGGTCCCTCCCGAACCGCGCCCGAGCCCTACTCGTGCTCGCCGGAGCGCGCGCCGGGCACGGGCGCGGGCAGGACGTCGGCCAGCTTGTCGAGCTCGCCGCCGGAGATGCCGATCTCCTTGAGCAGGCTGTCGATCAGCGGCGCCTGCGCGCGATAGCGCAGCGCGCTGTTCACCACCGCGTCGGGAAAGCTGGTCGGGCCGCCGCCCTCGCCGCGCGCCGGCGCGCCGCCGAGACCGTCGACCTGGAGGATCTTGATGCCCTCGATCTTCTCCATCGGCCGCACGCTCTCGCGGATGATGGCATCGAGCTTGTCGATCAGCTTGAGGCGCATGGCCGAGGCGCGCGATTCCGCGGTCAGCACGTTCTGCGCCTCGTTCATCTGGCGCGTGCCCTCGGCCTCGATCTCGTAGCGCAGCCGCGCCGCCAGCGCGCGGATCTTCTCGGCCTCGGCTTCGCCTTCGGCCTCGACGCGGCGGGCCTCGGCGCGATCGTTCGCCGCCTCGCGCTCGGCCTCGGATTGCTTGCGCAGGCGGATGGCCTCGCGCTCGGCCTCCTGCGCCGCGCCGATCAGCTCGATGTGCTTGCGCCGTTCCGCGATCTCGGTCTCGCGCGCCGAGAACACCTTTTCCTCGGCCGCCACCGCCTTCGCCCGCGCCGCCTCGGCCTGGGCAAGCGCCTCCGACTGCGCCCGCGACCGCTCGGCAATGGCAATCGCGCGCTCCTGCTCCGCGAGCTCGAGCGCCTTGCGCCGCTCGACCTCGAGCCGCTGGATGTCCTGCTCGCGGGCGATGCGGTCGGTTTCCAACGCCCGCTCCTGGGCGATGCGGGCACGCTCGATCTGCTCGCGCGCGGCGATTTGCGCCTGCTCCGATTCGCGCTCGCGCAGCGCGCGCTCGCGCGCCACCTCGGCCCGCTGCATGGCGCGGCGGGTCTCGACTTCGAGCTCCTGCTCGAGGCGGGCGAACTCGCTGTCACGATCGATGCCCAGTGACAGCTTCTCGGTCTCCAGATTCTTGTTGCGGATCTGGATCATCGTGTCCTGCTCGATGTCGTTGCGGATCTTCTTGCGGCGCTCGATCTCCTCGGTGAGGCGCGTGAGACCCTCGGCGTCGAACGCGTTCGAGGGGTTGAAGAAATCCATGTTGGTCTGGTCGAGCTGGGTGAGCGACACCGCCTCGAGCTCGAGGCCGTTCTGGGTCAGCGCCTCGGCGGTGGCGGCTTTCACCCGCTTGACGTACTCGCCGCGGCGTTCGTGCATTTGCTCCATGGTCATCTCGGCGGCGACCGAGCGCAGCGAGTCGATGAATTTGCCCTCGACCAGCTCCTTGAGCGCCTCGGGCTCGATGGTGCGCCGGCCCAGCGTCTGCGCCGCGGCGGCCACCGCCTCGGCGGTCGGCTGGACGCGCACATAGAACTCGGCCACCACGTCGACGCGCATGCGATCCTTGGTGATCACCGCGTTGTCGCGCCCGCGCCGGACCTCGAGCCGCAGCGTGTTCATGTTGACCGGCGTCACCTCGTGCACGATCGGCAGCACGAAGGCGCCGCCGTTGATCACCACCTTCTGGCCGCCGAAGCCGGTGCGGACAAAGGAGGTTTCCTTCGACGAGCGGCGATAGAGCCAGTGCAGCAGGTAGACGATGATCGCGATGGCGACGGCCAAGACGATCAGCGTCACGATGATGGTCCCGATGGTCTCTCCAGACATGGCGTCCTCCCATGCTCGTTGCGGGGCCGACGGCCGCGACGGCCCCGATTCCGGGGGCCGCCGCGGGGTCAGCGCGTTATCGACTTGAACTTTCGTGTCTGCTCGGTCAGTGCGCGTTCGGTGGGCAGGCGCTCCATCGAGGAGGCGCCGTAGAAGCCGTGGCAATGCTCGGTGTGCCGCAGGATGTACTCGGCATCGGCCGGCTCGGCGATCGGGCCGCCGTGGCAGAGCACGATGATGTCCTTGCGCACCTTCAGCGCGGCCTCGGCCCAGGCATCGATCAGCGCCGGGCAGTCCTCGAGCCGGCGCGCCGTGCCGGCACCGATGGCGCCGCCGGTGGTGAGGCCCATATGCGGCACCAGGATGTCGGCCCCGGCCTCGGCCATGGCGACCGCATCCTCGGCGCTGAACACATAAGGGGTGGTCAGCAGGTCCTTGTCGCGGGCGAGACGGATCATGTCGACCTCGAGGCCGTAGCCCATCCCGGTCTCCTCGAGATTGGCGCGGAAGGTGCCATCGATCAGCCCGACGGTGGGGAAATTCTGCACGCCGGCGAAGCCGAGCGCCTTGAGCTGGTCGAGGAAGAGGTCGAACAGGCAGAACGGGTCGGTGCCGTTGACGCCGGCCAGAACCGGCGTGCGCCGCGCCACCGGCAAGACCTCGCGCGCCATCTCGACGACGATCTCGTTGGCGTTGCCGTAGGCGAGCAGGCCCGCGAGGCTGCCGCGCCCGGCCATGCGGTAGCGGCCGGAATTGTAGATGACGATGAGGTCGATGCCGCCGGCCTCTTCGCACTTGGCGGAGAGGCCGGTGCCGGCGCCGCCGCCGACGATCGGCTCGCCGCGGGCGATCTTGGCGCGGAATTTCTCCAGCAGGGCCTGGCGGGTGAAGCGTGGCATCGTCGTCCTCACGGTCTCGGCGCGGCGATCTCGAGGAAGCTGTCGACCAGCGCGCGGGCGAAGGCGGGATCGTTGATGTTGTGCGGCAGGCGCACCAGTCGCCGGTTGGCGGTCTGCCGCACGGAGCGATCCAGCGCGCCGAACAAGGCCCGGTCCGCCTCGGGGTCCCAGAACGGCTTGCCCGGCGCATCGAGCAAGGACACGCCGCCCTCGGGAATGAGGAAGCGCACCGGGCCCTCCATGCGATTGAGCCGCTCGCCGATCCAGCGGCCCATCTCGGCGTTCTCCTCGGCCGTGGTGCGCATCAGCGTCACCTGCGGGTTGTGCCGGTAGAGGTTGCGGCTGCGGAAACGCTCGGGCACGGTGTCGATCGGCCCCCAGTTGACCATGTCGAGGGCACCGCAAGAGCCGACATAGGGGATGCGCGAGCGGATCACCGCGCCCAGCCGGTCCTCGCCCGCGCTCATCACGCCGCCCACATGCAGATCGGCGATCTCGGTGGTGGTCACGTCGATGACGCCGGCGAGCAACCCGGAATCGGCCAGCTTCTCCATCGACTGCCCGCCGGTGCCGGTGGCGTGGAAGACCAGGCAGTCGTAACGCTCCCCGAGCGCGGCGGTGACCGCCTGAACGCAGGGCGTGGTCACCCCGAACATGGTGAGCCCGATCGCCGGCTTGGTCTCGCCGCGCGCGCGATCGCGCCTGGCGTGCATGATCATGCCCGCCAGCGCATGCGCGGCGTTCGACAGCACCTGCTCCGAGATCCGGTTGAGGCCGGAGACATCGGTGACCGAATACATCATGCAGATGTCGGACGGGCCGACATAGCGCTTGACGTCGCCGCTGGCCACCGTCGACACCATGATCTTGGGCATCCCGACCGGCAGGCGCCGCATCGCCGGCGTGGCCAGCGCGGTGCCGCCCGAACCGCCGGCCGAGACGATGCCGCCGATGTCGCGCCGGGTGGCGATGAACCGCTCGAAGGCCTGCGCCATCGCCGCCACCGCCGCGCCGAGGTCGTCGCCGAACACCGCCGCCGCGCCCTGCGGATGGTGACGCGCCACCTCGGCCGGGCCGACGTCGGCCGGCGACGGCCGGCGGCTGGTCGAAAGATCGATCGTCACCGTGCGCAGCCCGAGGCGATCGAGGCAATTCCTGATGAACGTGAGCTCGCGCCCCTTGGTGTCGAAGGTCCCCGCGACATAGGCGGCGCGGCCGACCAGCTCGCCGATCGGCACCGGCGCCGTTGCGGGCGGGGCCGCCTCTTCGTCTCGGACCTCGCTCGCCGCAGCGGCGGGCTCGCCGGCGGCGCCGAAGGCCCGGCCCTGGCTCCAGCGCGTCGGCGCCGTGCGCGTCGAGAAAACCGGCTCCGGCGCCGCGTCGGCAGGCAGCGCTTCCGCCCCCGGCTCGGCCCGGCGGCGAATGCGAAAGACCTGAGGGGCGTCGGGCGGCGCCGGGGCTGGCGCCGCGGCATCGGGCTCGTCGTGGGCGTGCTTGCCGACGCCGACCAGACGCTGCTGCAATTCGGAATCGGCGGCGAGCTCGGCCGCCGCCAGCTCGTGGGCGATGCGGCCGTTGACCATCACCGCGACGCGGTCGGCAACATCGGTGGCGACGCCCATGTTCTGCTCGATCAGCAGGACCGAGATCTCGCCCTCGCCGGCAAGCTGCTTCAGCATGCCGACCACCTGCTCGACAATGATCGGCGCAAGACCCTCGCTCGGCTCGTCCATCACCAAGAGGCGCGGATTGCCGAGCAGCGCGCGGCCGATGGCCAGCATCTGCTGTTCGCCGCCCGAGAGCTGGGCGCCGCCGCTGCGCCGGCGCTCGCGCAGGCGCGGAAAGGCCTCGTACACGCGCTCGACCGTCCAGCCCGCCCGGCCGCCGCGGGCGGCGAGGCGCAGATGCTCGTCGACGCTGAGCGAGGGCCAGACCCGCCGGCCCTGCGGCACGTAGCCGATGCCGTGCTCGGCGATATCATTGGGGGCCAGACCGAGAACGTCCGTGCCGCGGAAGCGCACGGCGCCGCTTTGCGCCGCCACCAGGCCGGTGACGGCATTGCACAGCGTTGTCTTGCCCATGCCGTTGCGGCCGACCACCGCCAGGACGCCGCGCCTGAGCGTCAGGCTGACGCCTTGCAGCGCATGCGCGCGGCCGTAATAGACGTGCAGGTTCTCGATTTCGAGCACTGGCGTTTCGGCGGCAGCGCGAGCGGGATCAGCCATGCTTGCCCCCGAGATAGATGCGCTGCACCTCCTCGTCGCCCTCGATGGCGGTGGGCGTGCCCTCCTTGAGGATGCGGCCGTTGTGCATGACCACGACGCGGCCGACGACGCGCAGGGCGATGTCGAGGTCGTGCTC
>CAYTWJ010000053.1:0-9077 GCA_964442055.1 uncultured Rhodospirillaceae bacterium
AAGCTGATGGCCCGCGCCTGCCCGCATCTGACGGCGGCCGAGGCGCAAGCCTATGCCGCGCCGTTCCCGGACATGCGCTACAAGGCCGGCGTGCGCCGCTTCCCGAACCTGGTGCCCGACCGCCCCGATGCCGGCGGCGCCGCGCTGTCGCGCCGCGCGCGCGACTGGTGGCGGACCGAGTGGCGCGGCCGCACCCTGATGGCCGTCGGCATGACCGATCCCGTGCTCGGCCCGCCGGTGATGGCGGCGCTGAGAGGCGCCATCCGCGACTGTCCGCCGCCGCTCGAGCTGGCTGCGGCCGGCCATTTCGTCCAGGAATGGGGCGAGCCGGTCGCGCGGGCGGCGCTGGCCGCTTTCCGCTGAATCGCTCGGGCGTGGCCGCAGGGACGGGAACGATGACGGGCGACGAGGCCGCGGCGCAGGGCTGGAAGCCGCTGCGCGAGAACGGCGGGTTCGAATCGCTGATCGGGCCGCTCTGGTTCCGCCGCGAGGGCGACGGCGCCGCCTTCGCCTTCCGCGCCGAAGCGCGCCACGCCAATCCGAACGGCGTGGTGCACGGCGGCATGCTGTTCTCGCTCGCCGACCATGCGCTCGGCTCGGCGGTGTTCTTCGCCGGCGGCAAGCGGCCGTGCGCCACCGTCAGCCTCAACTGCGACTTCGTCGCCGCCGCCCGGCCCGGCGACTGGATCGAATGCCGCGCCGAGATCCTGCGCCAGGGCCGCAGCCTGGTCTTCGTGCGCGGCCGCGTCTTCGCCGGCGAGCGCCTGCTGGCCACGGCCGACGGCGTCTGGAAGATCCTCGGCGCCGAGTGAGGGCGACGCGTCAGCGCCGGCGCCGCACCACGTCGCGGCTCGGATAGAGGTCGGGGAATTCCGCCGCCCGCTTCTCGCGCGCCGCCGCCAGCGCCTCGCCGACATCGCCGTTGACCAGCATGCCCGCCTGCCAGGTGGCGACGTAGTCGAGGCTGTCGGCGACGCTATGGTCGCGGGCGTAGTTGAGCATCCGCTTGGTGCCGCTGACCGCAAGCGGCGACTTGGCCGCGATCTCGCGCGCCAGCGCCCGCACGCCGGCGAGCAGCGCCGCCTGGTCGGCGAAGACCTGGTTGACGAGACCGAGGGCGAGCGCACGCTCGGCCGGCAGTCGCGCGCCGGTATAGGCGAGCTCGCGCACCATGCCGGCGGGCATCAGGTGCGGCAGGCGCTGCAGCGTGCCGACATCGGCGACGATGCCGATATTGATCTCCTGGATGCGGAAGTAAGCATCGGCCGCGCAGTAGCGGGCGTCGCAGGCCGCGACCATGTCCACGCCCCCGCCGATGCACGCCCCCTGCACCGCCGCCAGCACCGGCACGCGGCAGCGCTCGATGACGTTGAAGGTTTCCTGCATCTCGAGCACCAGCCGCCGCACCTGGTCGCCGACGCGGCCGCGCTCGCGGCGCGGATCGGCGAGCTCGGCCATCAGCCCGGCGAAATCGTCGAGGTCGAGCCCGGCGGTGAAATGCGGCCCGGCGGCCGAGATGACGACCGCGCGCACCTCGGGACGCACCTCGATCTCGGCGAAGGCATCGACCATCTCCTGCCAGAAGGCGAGGGTCATGGTGTTGAGCTTGTCGGGCCGGTCGAGCCGCAGTTCGGCGACGTGGCCGGCGACGTCGAGGCTGAGCGTGCTGCAGGGCAAGGCGGGTTCCTCCGCGGACGGGAGGCTGAGCATAGACCAGGCGCCGCCGCTTGACAGCGCCGCCCCGGCTCTGCCAAAGCGGGGGCGATGCCGCACCGTATCGAGCGCCTGCGCCTTCCCCCCGCCAGCCTGGGCACGCAGCGGGAGATCGTCGTCCACCGCTTCGGCCGGCCGGGCGCGCGGCCGCAGGCCTACTTCCAGGCCGCGCTCCACGCCAACGAACTGCCCGGCCAGCTCGTCGCCCACCACCTGATCCGCCGCCTGCGCGCGGCCGACGACCGGGAAGCGATCGGCGGCGAGATCGTCGTCGTTCCGGTGGCCAACCCGATCGGGCTCGGCCAGGTCGTGCTCGGCCGCCAGGTCGGCCGCTTCGAGCTCGACAGCGGCACCAATTTCAACCGCGGCTATCCCGATCTCGCCGCCGCGGCGGCCGAGCTGGCCGGCCCCCGCCTCGGCGCCGACGCGGCGGCCAACACGGCGGCGCTGCGCGCGGCGATGGCCGAGGCCCTTGCGGCCCTTGTGCCGGCAAACGAGCTCGACGGCCTCCGCCTGGCGCTGATGCGGCTCGCCATCGGCGCCGACATCGTGCTCGACCTGCATTGCGACAACGAGGCCGAGCTGCACGTCTACATGATGGGCGGCGCGTTCGAGCCGGCGGGGCGCGAGCTTGCCGCCGAGCTCGGCGCCACGGCGGCGCTGCTGGCGCGCCAGTCGGGCGGGCGACCCTTCGACGAGGCCTTCGGCGGTGCCTGGGCCGCGCTCGCCGAGCGGCTCGGACCGGCGCGTCCGGTCGCGGCCGATGCCTGTTTCAGCGCCACCGTCGAGCTGCGCGGCACCAGCGATGTCGACGACGCACTGGCCGATGCCGACGCGGCGGCGCTGATGCGCTTTTTGCAGCGGCGCGGCGTCGTCGCCGGCGATCCCGGCCCCTTGCCCGGGCCGCGCTGCGCGGCGACGCCGCTCGAAGGCGTCGACGTGATCCGCAGCCCGGTCCCCGGCGTCATCGTCTACCGCCGCCCGGTCGGCGCCGTCGTCGAGCCGGGCGAGGTGGTCGCCGAGGTGGTCGATCCGGCCGCCGCCGATCCCGAAGCGGCGCGCACCGCGCTGCGCAGCCGCACGCGCGGGCGCCTGTTCGCGCGCTCGCGGCCCCGCCTGGCGCGACCCGGCGCCGTCGTCGCCAAGATCGCCGGCAGCGAGCCGCTCGCCGAACGCACCGGCAACCTGCTCGACCCCTGATCAAAGCGGCCGCGGAGCGACCGATGCCCCTCGATTACGCCAGGTTGATGGCCCTCGAACTGCCCGAGCGCGAGCACAGCTACACCGAGCGCGACAGCATGCTCTACGCGCTGGGCATCGGCTTCGGGTCCGACCCGATGGATGAGGCGGAGCTGCCCTTCGTCTTCGAGAAGCACCTCAAGGTCGCGCCGACCATGGCGACGGTGATCGCCTGGAACGACGGCTGGGCGGCCAGGGCCGGGCTCAACGTGGTGATGATCGTGCACGGCGAGCAGCGCATCACGTTGCACCGGCCGCTGCCGCCGGCGGCGACGGTACGCGCGGTGACGCGCATCGTCGACATTTTCGACAAGGGCGCCGACAAAGGCGCGGTGCTGCTGGTGGAAAGCCGCATCCGCGATGCCGGTTCGGGCGAGCCCTTGTGCACCAATCTCTCGACCGTGTTCGCGCGCGGCGACGGCGGCTTCGGCGGCCCGCAGGGCAGCGGCCCGGCGCCGCATCCGCTGCCCGAGCGCGCGCCCGATGCCATCGTCGACGCCAAGACGCAAGCCAGCCAGGCGCTGATCTATCGCCTCTCGGGCGACCGCAATCCGCTGCACGCCGATCCCGATTTCGCGCGCGCCGCCGGCTTCCCGCGCCCGATTCTGCACGGCCTGTGCAGCTACGGTTACGCCTGCCGGGCGGTGCTGCGTGCCTTCTGCGACTACGACCCGGCGCTCATTCGCGGCTTCGACGTGCGCTTCTCCGCCCCGGTCTTTCCCGGCGAGACCATCCGCACCGAGATGTGGCGCGATGGTAACGTGGTTTCGTTCCGCGCCCGCGTGCTCGAGCGCGACGCGATCGTGCTCAACAACGGCAAGGCGACGCTGGCCGATTGAGCACTGCTGCGGGTCCCGCGCCGGCGCAGTTGACCGCCCCGGCCCACCCGTCATAATCGACCGAAACGGGGTTCCACGCAGTGCCCCGAGGGAGGACGTCATGAACGAGCCCGTCTGGGAAAAGGCGTATCCGCGCGGCATCACCTGGCACCAGCAGTTCGCGCCGAAGTCGCTGCCGACGCTGTTCGACGAGGCGGCGCGGAAATGGTCCGACCGCCCGATGATCGATTTCATGGGCAAGCGCTACCGCTATCGCGACATCGCCGACCTCGTCGATCGCGCCGCCAAGGGCTTCCAGCAGCTCGGCGTCGGCCCCGGCGTGCATGTCGGCCTGTTCCTGCCGAACACGCCGCACTATCCGATCGCCTTCTTCGGCGTGCTCAAGGCGGGCGGGCGCGTCGTCAACTACAGCCCGCTCGACGCCGAGCGCGAGCTCAAGCACAAGATCGAGGACAGCCGGACCGAGATCATGGTCACGCTCGGCCTCAAGGCGCTCTACCCGCAGATGGGCAAGATGCTCGGCGCGACGCCGCTGAAGAAGCTGGTGGTCGGCGGCCTGCCAGAGGTGTTGCCGTTCCCGAAGAACGCGCTCTACCCGCTGGCCAAGAAGAAGGACATCGCCGAGGTGCCGCGCGACGACCGCCACCTGCGCTTCAAGGACCTGATCGCCAACGACGGGCGCTACGCCGCGCACGAGATCAGGGACCCGGCCGAGGAGATCGCGCTGCTGCAATATACCGGCGGCACCACCGGCGTGCCCAAGGGGGCGATGCTGAGCCACGCCAACCTCACCGCGGCGGTGCAGATGTACCAGCTGTGGACCGGCGGCGACGAGCCGGTGCTACGGGAAGGCGAGGAGCGCATCCTCGCCGTGCTGCCGATGTTCCACATCTACGCCCTCACCGTGATCCTGCTCAACGGCATGAACAGCGGCTCGGAGATGATCCTGCATCCGCGCTTCGAGCTGCACGCCGTGCTCGAGGACCTGCACAAGAAGAAGCCGACGGTCTTCCCCGGCGTGCCGACCATGTACATGGCGATCGCCAGCCACCCCAAGATCAAGGACTACGACCTATCGTCGCTGAAGTATTGCGGCTCGGGCGGCGCGCCGCTGCCGCCCGAGGTGCAGGCCAAGTTCGAGGCGCTGACCGGCTGCCGCCTGCGCGAGGGCTGGGGCATGACCGAGACCGCGCCGGCGGGCACCGCCAGCCCGATCAGCAAGCCGGCCAAGGCCGGCAGCTGCGGCGTGCCGCTGCCCGGCATCATCATCGAGGTGGTCGACATCGACGATCCGCTCAAGGTGCTGCCGGTCGGCCAGAAGGGCGAGATCTGCATCCGCGGCCCCAACGTGATGAAAGGCTACTGGAACAAGCCGGAGGCGACGGCCGAGGCCTTCGCCGGCGGCCGCTTCCATACCGGCGACATCGGCTACATCGACGAGGACGGCTTCGTCTTCCTGGTCGACCGCAAGAAGGACATGATCCTGTCGGGCGGCTTCAACGTCTATCCGCGCACGATCGAGGACGCGATCTACGAGCACCCCGACGTCGAGGAGGTGACGGTGATCGGCATTCCCGACGATTACCGCGGCCAGAGCGCCAAGGCCTTCATCAAGCTGCGCGCCGGCGCCCGCCCCTTCACCCTTGACGAGCTCAAGGACTTCCTCAAGGACAAGCTCGGCAAGCACGAGCTGCCGGCCGACATGGAGATTCGCGAGGCCCTGCCAAAAACGCCGATCGGCAAGCTCTCCAAGAAGGAGCTGGTCGAGGAGGAGCGGCGCAAGTACGAGGCGCGCAAGGCGCAGACCGCCGCGCAGTAGCCGCCTGCCGCGGCCGGCGCGCCGCCTCGCCGAAATTGTCGCCGGCTATCGAGGCGCGGCGAGACTGCCGCTCAGCCCAGCACGCTCTGCAGCTTCATGGCGATGCCCATGTTGCCCTGCACCTTCAGCTTGCCCATCATGAAGGCGGTGGTGGGGTCGAGATCGCCCTTGGTCATGGCGACGAAGTCGTTAAGCTTCATCGCAATGATGCATTCGGCGTCCTTGTTCTCGTTCGACACCGTGGTCGGACTGCGGGTGCCGTCGAGGTAGATGACGCCGTCGGAGCCGAAATCGAACTTGACGGTGGCGCCCAGGCCGCTGACCGTGGCCACGCGGTCGCGGAATCCCTGGGTGATCTCGTCGAGGGTCATGGCTGCTCCCCTGCTGGCTGGCGGAACGATCCCGGGCGGCGGTGGCCCGGCAACTTGACGTTTACGTAAACGTAAAGATAAAGTCGCCATCAGTCAACCGCGGGGCGCGAGCGCGGCGGGCAAGGGAGGCAGGTCGCGGCGATGCCGTATCAATCGATTTTCCGGCCGGACCTCTTCCGCGGCCAGACGATCGTCGTCACCGGCGCCGGCAGCGGCATCGGCCGCTGCATCGCCCACGAGCTCGCCCATCTCGGCGCCGCAATCGCCCTGGTCGGCCGCAAGGCCGACAAGCTCGCCCGCGTCGAGGCGGAAATCGCCGAAACCGGCGGCAAGGCGGCGAGCTTCGCCTGCGACATCCGCGAGGAGGCCCAGGTCCAGGCCACGGTCGGCGCCGTGCTCGAATCTTGCGGCCGCATCGACGGCCTGGTCAACAATGCCGGCGGCCAGTTCCCGGCGCCGCTCGCGGCGATCAGCCAGAAGGGCTGGGAAACGGTGGTGCGCACCAACCTGACCGGCGGCTTCCTGTTCGCGCGCGAATGCTATACGCGCTGGATGAACGACCATGGCGGCGCCATCGTCAACATCGTCGCCGACATGTGGAACGGCATGCCGGGCATGGCTCATTCCGGCGCCGCCCGCGCCGGCATGGTCAATTTCACCGAGACCGCGGCGGTGGAATGGGCGCCGTCCGGCGTTCGCGTCAATGCCGTGGCGCCGGGCTGGATCGCCTCGTCGGGCCTCGACACCTACCCCGAAGCGATGAAGCCGCTGATCCGGGGCCTGCGCAAGGCCGTGCCGCTGCAGCGCCTCGGCACCGAGAGCGAGGTCTCGGCGGCAGTCGTCTTCCTGCTCTCGCCCGCGGCGGCGTTCGTCTCCGGCGCGACGCTGCGCGTCGACGGCGCGGCGCCCAACGCCAAGTTCACCTGGCCGATGCCGGCGCACGACCGCTCGGCGCCCTTCGACGGCTTCCACCTGGCGGCGCGGCCGAAAGTGCTGCAGGATTCCTGAACCTCATGGCGGTCATCGAATCGCGCATCGACCCGAATTCCGCGGCCTTCCGCGAGAACCGCGCCGCCATGCTGGCGCTGGTCGACAGCTTCCGCGCCCTCGAACAGAAGGTGCGCGACCTCTCCAACGGGCGCAAGGCGCAGTTCGAGAAGCGCGGCCAGCTGCTGCCGCGCGAGCGCGTCGCCATGCTGCTCGACCGCGGCGCACCGTTCCTCGAGATTTCCACCCTCGCCGGCTGGCGCATGCACGACGACGACGGCGAGGACAACATCATGGGTGGCGGGCTGATCGGCGGCATCGGCTACGTCGCCGGCACGCGCTGCGTCGTCGCCGCCTCCGACAGCGCGATCAAGGGCGGCACGATCGCCCCGATGGGGCTGAAGAAGAGCCTGCGCCTGCAGCAGATCGCGCGCGAGAACAAGCTGCCGCTGATCCATCTCGTCGAATCGGGCGGCGCCAACCTCCTTTACCAGGCCGAGATCTTCGTCGAGGGCGGCCGCGGCTTCTGCAACCAGGCCCGCCTGTCGGCGGCCGGCATCCCGCAGATTTGCGTCGTGCACGGCTCCTCCACCGCCGGCGGCGCCTACCTGCCGGGCCTCTCGGACCACGTGATCATGGTCAAGGGCCGCGCCAAGGTGTTCCTCGCCGGGCCGCCGCTGCTCCTCGCCGCCACCGGCGAGGTGGCTGGCGACGAGGAGCTGGGCGGCGCGGAGATGCACAGCGCGGTGTCGGGCGTCGCCGACTATCTGGCCGAGGACGACGCCGACGCCATCCGCCTGGCGCGCGAGGTGATGGCCAAGCTCGACTGGAACGCGGCGCTGCCGGCGCAGCCGCTGGCAAGCTGGCGCGAGCCGCGCCATTCGCCCGACGAGCTTGCCGGCGTGGTGCCTGTCGACTACCGCAAGCCCTACGAGGTGCGCGAGGTGATCGCCCGGCTGGTCGACGATTCCGACTTCCTCGACTTCAAGCCGCTCTACGGACCGCACACGGTCTGCGGCGAGGCGAAGATCGCCGGCCAGGCCTGCGGCCTGATCGGCAACAACGGGCCGATCGACCCCGACGGCTCGGTCAAGGCGGCGCAGTTCATCCAGCTCTGCTGCCAGGCCGGGATGCCGATCGTCTACTTGCAGAACACCACCGGCTATTTGGTCGGCCGCGACGCCGAGCAGCGCGGCATCGTCAAGCACGGCTCGAAGATGATCCAGGCGGTCGCCAACGCCACCGTGCCGCAGATCACGCTGCATATCGGGGCGAGCTTCGGCGCCGGCAATTACGGCATGTGCGGCCGCGCCTACGACCCGCGCTTCATCTTCGCCTGGCCCAACAACCGCATCGCGGTGATGGGCGGCGAGCAGGCGGCGAAGGTGATGGCCATCGTCACCGAGGAGAAGTTCCGCCGCCTCGGCCAGCAGGTCGAGGCGGCGGCGCTGGAGACGATGCAGCGCAAGATCGTCGAACGCATGGACGGGGAATCGACGGCGCTGTTCGCCACTGCCCGGCTGTGGGACGACGGCCTGATCGACCCGCGCGACAGCCGCAAGCTGCTCGCCTTCTGCCTGTCGGTTTGCCGCGAGGCCGACATGCGTCCGCTCAGGGCCAACACGTTCGGCGTGGCGCGCATGTAGGCGCGCACACGCAGGGAGGTCGCCATGAAATTCACCGAGCAACATGACGAGCTGCGCCGCAGCCTGCAGAAGTTCATCGACGGCGAGATCAATCCGCATGTCGACGAATGGGAGGAGGCGGGAATCTTCCCCGCTCACGAGCTGTTCGCCAAGATGGGCCGCCTCGGCTTCCTCGGCGTCAGCAAACCCGAGGAATACGGCGGCCTCGGCCTCGACTACTCGTTCAGCCTGGTCATGGCCGAGGAGCTGGGGCGGATCCGCTGCGGCGGCGTCCCGATGGCGATCGGCGTGCAGACCGACATGGCGACGCCGGCGCTGGCACGCTTCGGCTCGGAAGAGCTGCGGCGCGAGTTCCTCACCCCCTCGATCAGCGGCGAATACGTCGCCTGCCTCGGCGTCAGCGAGGTCGGCGCCGGCTCCGACGTCGCCAGCATCAAGACGATGGCGCGCAAGGACGGCGCCG
>CAYTWJ010000053.1:9087-13310 GCA_964442055.1 uncultured Rhodospirillaceae bacterium
TCATCAACGGCGGCAAGATGTGGACCACCAACGGCAACCAGGCCGACTGGATGTGCCTGCTCGCCAACACCGGCGATGGTGGCGTGCACAGCAACAAGTCGCTGATCTGCGTGCCGATGAAGACCAAGGGCGTGCAGATCGCGCGCAAGCTCGACAAGCTCGGCATGCGCTCGTCCGACACCGCGCAGATCTTCTTCGACGACGTGCGCGTGCCGCAGCGCTTCCGCATCGGCGAGGAGGGTGCGGGCTTCATGTACCAGATGCTGCAGTTCCAGGAGGAGCGGCTGTGGGGCGCCGCCTCGGGCCTGCTCGGCATGGAGCGGGTGATCGACGAGACCATCGATTACACCCGCAACCGCAAGGCCTTCGGCCAGTCGATCCTCGACAACCAGGTGGTGCATTTCCGCCTGGCCGAGCTCTCGACCGAGATCGAGGCCCTGCGCGCGCTGATCTACCAGGCCGTCGAGCTCTACGTCTCGGGCAAGGACGCGACCCGGCTCGCCTCGATGGCCAAACTCAAGGCCGGGCGCCTGCTGCGCGAAGTCGCCGATTCCTGCCTGCAATACTGGGGCGGCATGGGCTACATGAACGAGACGCCGGTCAGCCGCGCCTACCGCGACATGCGGCTCGCCTCGATCGGCGGCGGCGCCGACGAGATCATGCTCGGCATCATCTGCAAGTTCATGGGCACCCTGCCCGCGCGCCGCAAGCCGGCCCAGGACGATGCCCGCAAGTCTGCCGCCGAGTGAGACGCTCAGGCTCGAGCGCGCCGGGCCGCTGCTTAGGCTCACGCTCAACCGGCCCGAGCAGCGCAACGCGATGAGCTTCGCCATGGTGGCGGAGCTCGAGGCGGTGTTCGACGGCCTGCGCGGTGACCGCGCGACGAGGGTGGTGGTGCTGCGCGGCGCCGGCGGCAATTTCTGCGCCGGCGGCGACATCCGCGACATGGCCGCGGCCGGACAGACGCCGCCTGGCCCCGGCGCGCCGGACCCGATGCGCGCGGGCAACCGCGCCTTCGGCCGCATGCTCGCCAAGGCGAACGCGCTGCCGCAGGCGGTGATCGCCGTGCTCGAGGGCGCGGTGATGGGCGGCGGGCTCGGCCTCGCCTGCATCGCCGACATCGCCATCGCCCACGCCGACGCGACCTTCGCCATGCCCGAAACCGGGCTCGGCCTGGTGCCGGCGCAGATCGCGCCCTTCGTCGTCGCCCGGATCGGGCTCACCAATGCCCGCCGGCTCGGCGTCAGCGGCCTGCGCTGCAAGGCCGAGGAGGCGCGCGCGCTCGGCCTGGTGCACCTGGTGGCGGCGGACGATGACGCGCTCGCGCCGTTGCTCAAGCAGTCGGTGGAGCAGGTGCTGCGCTGCGCGCCGGCGGCGGTGGCGGCGACCAAGGAGCTGATGCTGGCGGTCGGCGAGGAGCCGCTCGACCTGCTGCTCGACCGCGCCGCCGATGCCTTCGCCGCGGCGGTGCGCGGCGCCGAGGGGCGCGAGGGCACGAGCGCCTTCGTGCAGAAGCGCAAGGCCGCCTGGGTCGAGACGGTCGACTAGCGCGGCGCCGCCATGAGCTTCTCGACCATCCTCATCGCCAACCGCGGCGAGATCGCCTGCCGCATCGCCCGCTCGGCGCGGACGCTGGGCTATCGCACGGTCGCGGTCTTCAGCGACGCCGATGCCGATGCGCCGCATGTGCGCGCGGCCGATGCCGGTGTGCGGATCGGGCCGCCGCCTGCGGCCGAGAGCTACCTGAACATCGAGGCGATCATCGCGGCCGCGCGGCGCGCCGCCGCCGAAGCGGTTCACCCCGGCTACGGCTTCCTCTCAGAAAACGCCGCCTTCGCCGAGGCCTGCGCCGCCGCCGGCCTGGTCTTGATCGGCCCGCCCGCGGCGGCGGTCGCGGCGATGGGCAACAAGGCGGCGGCCAAGCGGCTGATGGCGAAGGCCGGCGTGCCGACCGTTCCCGGCTACGCGGGCGAGGAACAGAGCGACGGGCGGCTCATCGCCGAGGCCGGGCGCATCGGCTTTCCGGTCATGGTCAAGGCGGCGGCCGGCGGCGGCGGGCGGGGGATGCGTCTCGTCACCGAGCCGGCCGCATTGCCGGCGGCGCTGGCCGTAGCGCGCTCCGAGGCGATGGGCGCCTTCGGCTCGGCGGAACTCATCCTCGAGCGGGCACTCGTCGGCGCGCGCCACGTCGAAATCCAGGTCTTCGGCGACCGCCACGGCAACGTGATTCACCTGGGCGAGCGCGACTGTTCGATCCAGCGCCGCCACCAGAAGATCGTCGAAGAAGCGCCCTCGCCGGCGGTCTCGACCGAGCTTCGCCAGGCGATGGGCGAGGCGGCGGTGGCGGCAGCGCGCGCCATAGCCTATGCCGGCGCGGGCACGGTGGAATTCCTGCTCGCGCCCGACGGCAGCTTCTATTTCCTCGAGATGAACACGCGACTCCAGGTCGAGCATCCGGTGACCGAGATGGTCACCGGCCTCGACCTCGTCGCCTGGCAGATCAGGATCGCCGCCGGCGAGCGCTTGGCCCTCGACCAGCACGAGGTGCGGCTTTCGGGCCACGCCATCGAGGCGCGGCTTTACGCCGAGGATCCGGCGAGCGGCTTCCTGCCGCAGAGCGGCACCGCTCTGGTCTGGCGGCCGCCGGCCGGCGAGGGCGTGCGGGTCGATCACGGCCTTGCGGCCGGCCGGGAGATCTCGCCCTGGTACGATCCGATGGTCGCCAAGGTGATCGCCTGGGGCGCCAATCGCGAGGAGGCGCGCCGGCGCCTGCTGCGCGCGCTCGGCGACACCGTGCTGCTCGGCGTGGCGAACAATCGCGGCTTTCTCGTCGACGTCCTCAGCCATTCCGAGTTCGCCGCCGGCCGGGCGACGACCGCCTTCATCGGCGAGCACTTCCCGGCGGAGCGGCTCGCCGCTGCCGCGCCCGGCGAGGAGGAAATCGCCCTCGCCACCGCGCTCTGGTTCGAGGCCACCGGCGCCGCCGTGCCGGCGCCGTGGCGCAACTGGCGTTCGGCCGGAGCGCCTGTCTGGCCGATGGGGCTTTCGTGGGGCGCGGGCGAGAAACGGCTGACCATCGGCTGCCTCGGCGGCCGCCGCTATCGGATCGAGGACGCGGACGCGCCCATGACCATCGAACTGCTGGACAGTGCGGGAAGCGCCATCCGCTACCGCCTCGACGGTGTCGAAGCCATGGCGCAGCATGTCTTCGCCGACGGCGAACTGCACCTCGATTGCCATGGCCGGCCGTGGCGGTTCCGTGACGTTCTCTACGCACCCGTCGCGCAGGCCGGCGGCGCGGAGCGCGAGCTGCGCGCGCCGATGAGCGGCAAGATCGTCGCCGTGCTGGCACGGCCGGGCGAGACCATCGTCAAAGGCCAGCGCCTGGTCGTGCTCGAGGCGATGAAGATGCAGCACGAGATCGTCGCACAGGGCGACGGCGCCGTCGCCGAGGTGGCCGTCCGCGAAGGCGACCAGGTAGTCATCCGCCAGCTCCTCGTCGCCTTGCAACCCATTGGCTGAACCGCCCGGCGGTCCGCCCCGATGCTCTTTTGCCCGCCGTTGTTGAACGTTGTTCATTTTTCTGGTTATTATTCATTAATGAGGCACCCGAAGCTGCTAGCGCACCATCTACCGGCAGCCGCCAAGCGCCGCCGGGCAAGCCGGGATTTCCGCCACGACGCGCTGCGCGCTGCGGCCCGCGCCGTCTTCGCTCGCGCCGGGCTCGACGGGGCGACGATGCGCGCGATCGCCGCCGAGGCCGGCTACGTCCCGGGCGCGATCTACGCCTATTACCCGAGCAAGGAGGCGATCTGCGCCGACCTGCTCGTCGCCGCACTGGCCGATCTGGGGCGTGCGGTACGGGCCGCGCTGGCAAGCGCCGGCGGCAGCCCCGCCGAGCGGCTGCGCGAGGGAGCCGCGGCTTACGGCGGTTTCTGGCAGGAGCGCCCCGCCGAACTGGAACTTCTCGTCCAGGTGCTGCGGCGGCTGCGCCCCGGCGCCGCGCCGGCCGAGATCGAGCGCCAGCTCACCGGCCGGCTGATCGCCGCGTTGACGCCGCTCGCCGAAGCCGCGCGGGCCTGCGGCAACCGCAGGCCCGAGGCCGGCACGCTGGTCTTCGCCGCGGCCGTGCTCGGGCTCACGCTGCTCGACGCCAGCGGCCGGCTCGCCGCGCTTGGCTTCGCCGGCCATTCCCTGATCGACCGCGCCGCCGCCGACCTGCT
>CAYTWJ010000054.1:0-13268 GCA_964442055.1 uncultured Rhodospirillaceae bacterium
CCTTTGGCGTGGCCTTGCGGATACTGCGAAGACATCAAGATGCGGAAGACGCAGTCCAGCATGCTTTCCTTCGGACCTTTGAAGCGTGCGCGCAGTACAGCTCGCGCTATAGATTCTCCACCTGGTTCTTCCGGATCCTGATCAACGCCTGCGTGGATGAGCTGCGCCGCCAGCGACCCCTGCTGCCGCTCCAAGGTTGCGATGGTTCCTGGGCAGATCGCCCCGACCGCCGGTTCGAGCGGGCGGAGCCGCGGGCGCAAGCTGTTCATCGCCCCGCTCAGGTCGTCGCCGAGCACGGTGGCGACCGTGCAGCTGACGCCGGCCTGGGCGGCGAAGTCGCGGATCGCCTGGGCGCAGGCGGCGGGGTTCACGCCGCCGGCATTGCTCACCACCTTGATGCGCCGGGCGACGATGTCCTTGAGCAGGCGCTTCATCACCACGGTGACGAAGTCGGTGGCGTAGCCCTGCGCGGGATCCTTCTCCCGCATGCGCGCCATAATCGACATGGTGATCTCGGCGAGATAGTCGAAGACCAGGTAGTCGATCCGCCCCTGGTAGACGAGCTGCGGGGCGGCCACCATCGAATCGCCCCAGAAGCCCGACGCGCAGCCGATGCGCACGATCTTGTCGCTCACGCCGATCCCCCGTGTGGTCGCTGCGGCATTCCTGCGGCCTCGCGGGGCGTCCTGTCAATCGCCCGGCGAGATGTGAACCGCGAACGCCGCGGCGACCCGCCCGGTCGTCAGGTCCGCGTCTCCTTCGGCTTCTCGAGCGGCTCTGGCGGTTTTTGGGGATGCTTCCGCCGGATGATGATGTCGCCGTTGGGCAGCACCTCGGGCGCCGAATATTGCGGGATGCTCTCGAGGACGGACTGGAGCGCGCGCACGATCGCCTCGGCCGCGCGCCGCGCCGCCTCGGCCGCCTCGTCCATCGGCGTTGGCGCCGGGGCCGGCGGTTTCTCTTCGGCGGCGGCCGCCACAATGACCGGTGCCGCCGTCAGCGACAGCGCCAGGAACAGGGCGATGAGCCTCGTCGTCATGGTCTGGTCCCTCCGCCGGGCCGGGACGGCGCGAGCGGCCCCGCGGCCGCCGTGCACGCGGCCGGAAGCCATGATAGTCTCTGCCGCCCTTCTGGCACCCGATGATCTCCACCGCCCGCGAGTTCGACAAGCTGGATGACAATTGCGGCTGAAATGCGATCCCGTTTCGCCGCCGTGCGGCTGCTGTCGCTCGACCTCGACGGCGTGCTGACCGACGGCGGACTCTACTACACCGATGCCGGCGACGAGCTGCGCAAGTTCAACGTCAAGGACGGCCTCGGGCTGAAGGCAGTGATGGCGGCAGGCATCGACGTCTGCATCATCACCACCTCGACCGCACCAGCGATCGCCCACCGCGGCCGCCGCCTCGGCATCGCCCACGTCTTCACCGGCGTCGACGACAAGCTCGGCACCCTCGCCGGACTCGCCCGCCGGCTCGACGTACCGCTCGGCCGGACAGCGCACGTCGCCGACGACGTCAACGATCTGCCGGTGCTGCGCGCCGTCGGCCTGCCGCTCTCGGTCGGCGACGCCATGCCGGCGGTAAAGGCGGCCGCCGCTTTCGTCACCGCGCAGCCGGGCGGTTGCGGCGCGGTGCGCGAAATCTGCGACATCATATTGGCGTGCCGCCAGGAAGTTCCCCTCCCCCATCCGACATCGTCAGCATGAGGTCCGTATGACCGTTCGTTTCGACGGCCGCGTCGCCATCGTCACCGGCGCGGGCGGCGGCCTCGGCCGCAGCCACGCGCTGCTGCTCGCCGAACGCGGCGCCAAGGTGGTGGTCAACGATCCCGGCGGCGCGGTCGACGGCAGCGGCGGCTCGGCCTCGACCGCCGATCGCGTCGTCGCCGAGATCGCGGCGCGCGGCGGCACGGCAATCGCCAACTACAACAGCGTCGCCGATGCCGCCGGCGCGGCCAACATGGTGCGCCAGGCCGTCGGCGCCTTCGGCGGCATCGACATCCTGGTCAACAATGCCGGCATCCTGCGCGACAAGACCTTCGCCAAGATGGAGCTCGCCGACTTCGAGCAGGTGGTTGCGGTGCATCTGCTCGGCTCGGTCTACGCCACCAAGGCGGCGTGGCCGGTGATGCAGGAGCGCGGCTACGGTCGCATCGTCTTCACCAGCTCGAATTCCGGCCTCTACGGCAATTTCGGCCAGAGTAATTACGGCGCCGCCAAGGCGGGGGTCGTCGGCCTGATGAACGTGCTGCGGCAGGAGGGCGCCAGGTCGGGCATCCTCGTCAACACCATCGCGCCGGTGGCCGCCACCCGCATGACCGAAAGCCTGATGCCGCCGGAGCTGCTGCCCTATCTCAAGCCCGAGCTGGTCAGCGCCGCCGTCGCGTATCTGTGCAGCGAGGCCTGCGATGTCAGCGGGCACATCGTCGCCGCCGGCGCCGGCTATTACGCGCGCATCCAGATCATGGAGGGCGAGGGCGTCCGCTTCGACGCGGATCGGGCCGTCACCCCCGACATGATTGCCGAGAATTACCGGCGCATCGCCGACATGAGCCGGCCGCGCGCCTACTCCAGCTCGTCGGAGGAAGTGCAGGTGGTGCTGCGGTCGGCGGGCAAGACGACGGCGCGCTGACCGTTCGCGCGCCAGCGTGACGTGTATCTTTCGCCCGAATCGCAACTTACGACCTAGTGCTGATGATGTAGTCCCCTCGCTGATGGTTGCCCCCCATTGGCTCTACGCAACATACTTCCGGCATCGGCGCGAGGGTGGAGCGCTGCAAGGCGCAGGATGATGGCGGAACGGCGATGCACGTCCTGATTTGCGATCACCAGCCGCTGTTCCGGCAGGGATTGGCCGAGGTCATCCGGCAATTGGACGCGTCGGCTCGGCTGACCGAGACGGCGGAGCCCTTTGCGGTCGAGGGGGCCCCGGCCGAGCCGGTCAACCTGATCCTGATCGCCACCGGGCTGCTGCAAGACCGCGACGACGGCGGCCTGCGCCGGCTGCGCCAGCGCCATCCCGACGCCAAGGTGGTACTGGTCGGATCGCGAGCCAGCCGAGCCGAGGTGGACCGCTACCTCGCCGAGGGCGGCGCCGGGGTGATCCTGCGCTCGGACCCGCCGCGCCTGATCCGCAGCGCGCTGCAACTGGTGCTCGACGGCGGTGTCTTCCTGCCGTCTTCGGTGGTCGCCGAGCGCCGCCCCGATTACGGCCCGCGCGGCGAGGCCGCGGAGGGCGAGCGCCCAGCCGCGGCCGGGCTGGCGGAAGCGCGCGGCAAGTCGGCGCTGACGCGCCGCCAGCTCACCGTGCTGACGCTGATGGGTCGCGGCTGGTCGAACAAGCGAATCGCGCGCGAACTCGGTGTCTCCGAGGGCACGGTCAAGGTGCATGTCAACGCGATACTGCGCGCCCTCAACGTCAGCAACCGGACCCAGGCCGCGCTCGAGGCCACCCGGGCCGGCCTCAGCCCGGCCCCCGAGACCGAGCGCGATTAGGGCTGGCTCCTAGAGCCCGGCCAGCAGCGGGGCGAGGGCGGCCCGCACGCGCGCCAGCACGTCGTCCTGTCCCTGCGCCCAGTCGCGGGCGCGTTGCGCCATCGCCTCGCACGACCGCGGATCGTCGAGCACGAGTTCGGCCACCGCCCGCGTCAGCGCCACCGCATCGGCCACCGTTCGGCTGCCCCCGACGGCCTCCAGCTCGGCGACGATCTCGGCGAAATTGTCCATGTGCGGCCCGTGCAGCAGCGCGGCGCCAAGACGCGCCGGCTCGATCGGGTTCTGGCCGCCGTGGCGGACCAGCGAGCCGCCGACGAAGATCACCGGCGCCAGCCGGTACCAAAGCCCCATCTCGCCCATCGTGTCGGCGATGTAGACCTCGGTCTCGGCGGCCAGCGCCTCGTTCGCCGCCCGCCGCGCCGCGCGCAATCCCTGGCGGCGCGCCATCTCGGCGATGGCCGGACCGCGGTCGGGGTGACGCGGCACGATCAGGGTGAGGAAGCCGGGGGCCCGTGCCGCGAGCGTGCAGTGCACGGCAAGGGCGGCCTCTTCCTCGCCGGCATGGGTGCTGGCGGCGAGCCAGCGCGGCCGTCGGCCGAGGATGGCGGCGAGGCGCGCGCGCTCGCCTTCGTCGACGCCGAGCGGCGGCGCCGCCAGCTTCAGATTGCCGAGATAGCGCACGTCGCCGGCCCCGAGCTCGACCAGCCGCCGGGCGTCGGACTGCGATTGCGCGAGACAAAGGGCGAACCGGCCGAGCAGCAGCCGGATCAGCGGCCGGGCGCGGCGCCAGCGGGCGAAGGAGCGAGCCGAGACGCGCCCGTTGACCAGCACGAGCGGCACGCCGGCGGCGGCGACGGCGCCGATCAGGCCGGGCCA
This sequence comes from uncultured Rhodospirillaceae bacterium, assembly GCA_964442055.1. GTDB lineage: Bacteria > Pseudomonadota > Alphaproteobacteria > Ferrovibrionales > Ferrovibrionaceae > CAYTWJ01. The sequence goes on from CAYTWJ010000054.1 coordinate 4,373, forward strand.
GAATTCGGATTCCGTCCACAGCACCAGATCGGGGCGCCAGTGCCCCAGGAAGCGCGCCGCAGCCGCCGGCAGGTCGACCGGGGCGAACTGGTGGATCGCCCGCGCCGGCAGGTCGCGCTCGGCAAGACGGGCCGAAGTCACCGTGCCGGTGGTGACGAGGGCGGCCAGATGCGGGCGCTCGTCGAGCAGCGCGCGCACCAGCGGCAGCACCGAATTGATCTCGCCGACGCTGGCCGCATGCACCCATACCAGCGACCCGGCCGGCCGCGCCCGCGAGGCGATGCCGAGCCGCTCGCCGAAGCGGCCCGCATCCTCCTTGCCGCGCGCCGCGCGCCGGCGCAGCAGCGCGACGACCAGCGGCGTCGCCATCAGGCCGGCGGCGCGGTAGAGCGCCAGGAGGGAATCGGCAAAGGACATCGACGGGGCCCGGTGGCGGAAAGGCTGCCGGGATATAGCAGCTTTGCGCCGGCCGGCCTATGCCGCCACGGCGTCAGCGCAGCTTGGTCAGCGGCATCGGCTGCCGCTGGTTGGCAAGACGGCTTGAGACGGCCGCGCAGCGATAGAGCGCGTGCACCGGTTGGGAGAGCGAGCAGACGTCGAGGTCGCGCTCGTTGGCGAGCAGCCGCGGTTCGGTGCAGTTCTCGGCGACCATGGCGCGCAGGCGCTCGGCCGTGGTCAGCATGGCGTTGTAACAGACGGAGATGTCGACCGGGCCGCCGCCGCGCGCCGCCATGCCCGGGGCGATGATATAGGGGTCGCCCCAGCTCGCACCGCCGCAACCCGCCAGCGCCGCCGCCAGGACGGCAAGTATTGCCACGCGCGTCATCGATCCCTCTTTCCGGCAGATCATCGGCAATGGCCGGCACCTAATCAAGATGCGCGGCGGCGCGCCGTGGCGCTGTTGCGGCGGCGGGGCGAGGTGGGCATGATCGCGCGGTCCTGGCCGCCGCCGGCGGCCGTTGCGCAACGGAGAGCCGGATGGCCGTATCCGCAACCTCTGCGCCTGGCGCGCCGCCTTCCGGCTGGGCGGGCCGGCGCGCCCTGGTGACGGGCGGGCTCGGCTTCATCGGCTCGAATCTCGCGCTCGCGCTCGCCGAGCGCGGCGCCGAAGTCACGGTGGTCGACAGCCTGATCCCCGAATACGGCGGCAACCCGTTCAATCTCGCCGGCGCCGAGGGCCGCATCCGGGTCAACATCTCCGACCTGCGCGACGCCCACAGCCTGGCGCACCTGCTGCCCGGCCAGGAACTGATCTTCAACCTCGCGGCCCAGACCTCGCATCTCGATTCGATGCGGGATCCGCTCGCCGATCTGGACATGAACTGCGCCGCCCAGCTCCGCCTGCTCGAGCTTTGCCGGCAACACAATCCCGCGGCAAAGATCGTCTATGCCAGCACGCGCCAGGTCTACGGCCGGCCCGACCGCCTGCCGGTGGACGAGAGCCATCCCTTGCGGCCGCCCGACATCAACGGCATCCATAAGGCGGCCGCCGAGTGGTATCACCTGCTCTACGATCGGGTTTACGGCTTGCGCGCGGCGGTGCTCCGCCTGACCAACGTCTACGGCCCGCGGATGCGGGTCAAGGACGCGCGCCAGACCTTCGTCGGCGTCTGGCTGCGCGCCGTCATCGAGGGGCGCCCCTTCGAGGTGTGGGGCGGCGAGCAGATACGCGACTTCACCTATGTCGACGACGTCGTCGCGGCGATGCTGCTGGCCGCCGAGCGGCCGGAAACCGATGGCCAGGTCTTCAACCTCGGCGGCCACGGCCCGGTCCGCCTGCGCGCGCTCGCCGAGATGCTGGCCGCCGCCGCCGGCGGCAGCTTCGAGCGGCGCGAGTTCCCGGCCGAGCGCAAGCGCATCGACATCGGCGACTTCTACGCCGACGACCGCGCCTTCCGCGCCGCCACCGGCTGGCAACCGGCGGTGCCGCTCGCCGAGGGGCTGGCGCGCAGCGTCGCCTACTACCGCGCCCATCTCGCCCACTATCTCTAAGCAGTCGTTGTCCGCCATGGCCAGCACAGCCGCGCCGCCCGGCAAATCCGCGCCGGTCACAACCATCCCGCAGACCGACCCGCGCGCCGGCTATCTCGCCCACCGCGCCGAGATCGACGCCGCCATCCAGCGCGTGCTCGCCGGCGGCTGGTACATCCTCGGCGAGGAGGTCGCCGCCTTCGAGCGCGAATTCGCCGCCTTCGTCGGCGCGCGCCATGCGATCGCGGTCGGCAACGGCACCGATGCGCTGGCCCTGGCGTTGCGCGCGCTCGGCGTCGGGCTCGGCGACACCGTCGTCAGCGTGTCGCATACGGCGGTGGCGACGGTGGCGGCGATCGAGCTGGTCGGGGCGATCCCGCTGCTGGTCGATATCGACGACTTCCACTGTCTCGACCCCGAGCGGCTCGCCGCGCCGCTGGCGCAGCGCCGGCGCAGCGACGCCGTCGTCGGCAAGCGCATCAAGGCGATCGTGCCGGTGCATCTCTACGGCCAGCCGGCGGCGCTCGACGCCATCCTGCCGCTGGCGCGCGAGCATGGCGCGGCGCTGCTCGAGGACTGCGCCCAGGCGCACGGTGCGACTTTCGCCGGGCGCTGCGTCGGCAGCTTCGGCGACGCCGCCGCCTTCAGCTTCTACACGACCAAGAATCTGGGCGCGCTGGGCGACGGCGGCGCCGTCGTCACCAATGACGACGCCGTTGCCGAGCGGCTGCGGGCCTTGCGCGAGTACGGCTGGCGCGAGCGCTATGTCAGCCTGAGCGCCGGCCAGAACAGCCGGCTGGATGAGCTGCAAGCGGCGATCCTGCGCGTCAAGCTCGGCCATCTCGCGGCCGAGAACGCGCGCCGCCAGGCCATCGCCGCCGCCTACGACGCCGGCCTCGCCGGCCTGCCGCTCGAGTTGCCGCGCCGGCGCGAGGGCTGCGGCCACGTCTTCCACCAGTACGTCGTGGCGAGCGACGAGCGCGACCGCCTGCGCGCGGCGCTGGGCGAGCGCGGCATCGCCACCAACATCCACTATCCGGTGCCGGTCCACCTGCAGCCGGCCTATCGCGGCCGGCTGGCCCTCGGCGCCGGCGGGCTTGGGCGCTCCGAGCGCGCCGCCCGGCGCGTTTTCAGCCTGCCCATGTACCCCCAGCTCGACGACGCCGCGGTCGCGCGGGTGATTGCCGCCATGCGCGCGGCAACCAGCTGACCGCTGGCGTTCAGGCCTGGTAGAGCAGCAGCACGCCGCCGGCGATCAGCGCGATGCCGGCGATCTGCGCGAGCCCGAACGGCTCGTTCCAGAGCAGGTGGCCGAGCACCGCCACCAGGGCGTAGGAGACCGACACGCTGGGAAAGGCGATCGACACCGGGATCTTGCGCAGCGCGATGATGTAGAAGAAGGCCGCCAGCCCGTAGAGGCCGAGGCCGGCGATGGTCTGCAGGCGCAGGAGCTGGGCGGCGAAATCCTCGGCCCCGGCGCCGGCCTTGAGCAGGAGCTGGCCGCCGACCCCGGTGAGGATGGCGGCGACGAGGGCGAGATAGGGCAGCATCGGGCCGCGCCCCCTACTCGCCGGCGGCGCTGCGCGCCACCGGCGCCGGCGCGGCCTGCGGCTCGGCGGCGCCGCGGGTGACGTCGCGGACGATGTATTGCGGCTTGCGGTTGACGGTCAGGAACATGCGGCCGAGATACTCGCCGATGATGCCGAGGATGACCAGCTGCACGCCGGCGAGCAGCAGGGTCGCCGCCATCAGCGAGGCCCAGCCCTCGGGCGTATGGCCGCGCAGCGCCTCGGCGATGACGATGACGAAGCCGAGGACGCCGAGCGCGCTCATGCCGAGGCCGGCCAGGGTGCTGACCCGCAGCGGCATCACCGAGAAATTGAGGAACACCGAGAGCCAGAGCCGGATCAGCCGCCGCAGCGTGTAGTTGCTGCGCCCGACCGCGCGGCGCAGATGCGCCACCTGCAGCCGGCCGATGTTCTGCGTCACCTGCATGATCAGGCCGTCGACGTACGGATAGGGGCCGCCGTTGCTGACCACCTGGTCGACGACGAAGGCGCTGACGCAGCGGAAGCTCGACAGATAAAGGCCCTTGGGCTTGTCGAGCAGCAGATCGCTGCACCAGTTGGCGAAGCGGCTGCCGAGATTGCGCCAGCCGGCGTGCTGCTTCTTTTCGTAGTAGGTGTAGACGACGTCGTAGCCGTGGTCGCGCGTGTATTCGAACAGGCGCACGACCTCCTCGGGCGGGTTCTGAAGGTCGTCGTCCATGGTGATGACATAGTCGCCGCGCACCTGGGCGAAGCCGGCCATCACCGCGTTGTGCTCGCCGAAATTGCGCGCGAGATTGACCACCGTGACCGGCAGGTCGCGCCGGCGGGCCAGCTCGCGGCAGACCTCGAGCGAGTTGTCCGGGCTGCCGTCGTTGACCAGGATCACCTCGTGGCCGCCGGCGACCTTCAGCCCGGCCAGCGCGTCGACCAGCCGGCCGATGCTGGCAGCCCCGTTGTAGACCGGGATCACGATACTGAGGGCAAAGGGTCTAGACATCTCTCACCGCTACCGCAAAGACCGAGCCGCCGAACGGCAAGCGCACGCCGCGCCCGATCAACCAGCGCTCGATCGCCGTCGCCGCCGCGAACAGCCGGTCGAGCCAATAAGGATACTCCATCACGTCGCTCGCCGCGCCCGGCGTGGCGAAGACCAGGCGGCGCGCCACCATCAGCGGGAACAGCAGGCTGTTCCAGTAGCTGACCTCCGCCGGCCGCAGCCCGGCCTCCGCAAGCAGCCGGCGCAGCTCGGGGCGGGTGAAGCGGCGCTCGTTGTGCACCCGCGCGTCGTGCGCCGATTTCAACCACTGGTAGGCCGGGAGGTTAACGATCAGCACGCCGCCCGGGCGCAGGCAGCGCCGGCTTTCGCCCAGGGCCGCCGCCGGCTCGACCGCCCGATGACAAAGCACGTCGACGCTGAATATGGCGTCGAGGCTGGCATCTTTGAAGGGCAGCGCGTTGACGCTGCCGGCCACCACCGCGGCGCCGCTCTTGGCGCGGGCCCGCCGGCAGGCGGCGGAATGGACGTCGACCCCGAGCAAGGCGTGGCCGGGCAGCGCGGCGGCGAGCCGCGCCAGGAGCCCGCCGGTGCCACAGCCGGCATCGAGCAGCGGCCCGGCGCCAACGGGCGCGTGGCGCCGGAAGGCCGCGAGGAGAATGGCATGAGCGGCTCGATACCACCACATCCGCTCCTCGAGCCGGTCCATGCGATCGTATTCGTCGAGCTCCACCTGTCGCCCCGACCCGTTCTGATACCGCCCGCGGCGCGCTGGCGGGCAAAAATCGCCGAATCGGCGCCTTTCTGCCACTTTTCCGCCCGATGCGGCGTAGAAATTTCGATGGATTTAACCAGTCCGAATTGATAATCCGTTGGGCCCGAAGAGGGAGGCGCGCCCGAGGCCGCCCGCCGCCGAAGCATGATCAACCCCGATCTCCGCCGTGCGGCGCCGCCGCGAACCGGCTGCGCCGTGAATCGCCCGTGACCGATCTCACCGAACCGCAATCCGTCCTCGAGGCGGCGGCGCCGCGCCGGCGCGCGCGGGGGCGCCTGGCCTGGGTCGTCGGACCGGCGCGCCTGTCGCTCGGCGGTGAGAACCTGGTTTTCGCCGTCCTGGTGGCGATCCCGCTCTTGTGGATGCTCGGCTACCTGCTGCCGCCGATCAATCACGACGCCGCGGTCGTGCTCGACGTCTCGCGCCGGTGGCTGGCCGGGGAGCGACTTTACGTCGACGTGATCGACGTCAACACGCCGCTCGTCTTCATCGTCTACGCCCTGCCGGTACTGCTCGGCCAGTCGGCCGGCATCAGCGCCGAGGCGATGCTGATCGTCTGCCTGATCGCCGGTATCGTCGCCTCGTTCCTCGCCTGCCGGCACGTCGTCAAGTTCGGCTCGATCGCCGAGCGGCCGCTGACCGCGGCGCTGCTGCCGACCATCGTGCTGTTCCTGCTCGCGGTGCTGCCGAGCGACATGTTCGGCCAGCGCGAGCACATCATGCTGATCGCCAGCATGCCCTATCTGCTGCTCGCCGGCGAGCGCGCCGACGGTTTGGCGCCGCCGCGGCGGCTGGCGGCGCTGAGCGCGCTCTTCGCCGGCATCGGCTTCGCCATGAAGCCCTACTTCCTCGGCATGCCGCTGCTGATCGAATCCTACCTGCTGTGGCGGCACGGCCCGCGCCGCGCCGCCAAGGACCCGACGCCGTGGATGCTGCTCGCCGCCGGCGTGGCACACGCCTTGTTCGCCGTGCTGGTGACGCCGGAATACTTCACTTCGGTGCTGCCGATGGCGCTCGAATACTACGCGCCGCTCGGCGATTCCCATCCACTGGATACGCTGACCAATCCGCTGATCGCGCCGACCGTGCTGGCGCTGGTTCCGCTCGGCGCCTCGGCCCTGTTCGTGTCGCGCTCGCGACTGACGCTGGTCATCGCGCTCTACGCGCTCGGCGGGGTGATCAGCGCCGTCGCCCAGGGCAAGGGCTGGGCCTATCACAGCCTGCCGGCGCTGACCGCCACGCTGCTGCTCGCCGCGGTGGTGGTGGCGACGATGATCGACCGCCACCTGCCGATCGACCGCGTCGCCCACCGGCTGCCGGTGGCGGTGGTGACGGCCGGCTTCATGCTGCTGTTGTACTACCAGGCGGCGCTGTTCAAGCCGCCCTTCATCAACCAGCGCTATTTCGACGACAGCATCGCCGGCCGGCTGCTCAACGTGGTGCAGCAGAACGCCGGCAACAAGCGGGCATTGATCCTGTCGCCGGGCATCTATCCGCACTTCCCGGTGCTCAATTACGCCGGCGTGCGCAACATTTTGCGCTTCGAGAGCATGTGGCTGCTGCAGGGCATCTATTCGGGCTGCGACGAGCAGGAATTCTCGCCGCTCTACAACCCGCCCGAGGCGATGGCGCCGGCCGAGGCCTTCCTGTTCCGCAACGTCGCCGAGAATTTCGCCCGGAAGAAGCCGTCGCTCCTGATCGTCGACACGGTGGCCGGCATCCCGCAATGCCAGGCGCACAGCTTCGACTATCTCGAATACTTCCTGCGCAACCCGCTGTTCGCGCGCAGCTTCGAGAGCTACGAGCTCCTGATGGACCTCGACCGCTACAAGATCTACCGCCGCAAATAGCGCCGCCGGCGGCGGCTCAGACGTGGAAGGATTCGCCGCAGCCGCAGCGGCCCTTCTCGTTCGGGTTGCGGAAGACGAAGCCGGACTGCCACTTGTCCTCGACCCAGTCGATCTCGGTGCCGAAGATGAACATCTGCGCCCTGGGGTCGATCAGGATGGTGACCCCGCGGTCCTCGACCACCGCGTCGGCCGGTCCCTTCTCGTCGGCGTAGTCGACGGCGTAGGAGAGCCCCGAGCAGCCGCGCGTCTTGACGCCGATGCGCAGGCCGATCGCCGGCTTGTCGCGCTTGGCAAGGATGGCGCGCACGTGCTCGGCGGCGGCCGCGGTCAGGGTGATTGGCTTGACGATCGTTCGCATGGTTCGGCCCTGTGCCTCAAAAGAATCCCAATTCAAGCCGGGCCGCCTCGGACATGCGGTCCTTGCTCCACGGCGGCTCCCAGACCAGGGTGACCCGCACGTCGCTGACACCCTCGACCGCGCGCACGCGCTCCTCGACCTCGGCCGGCAGGCTCGCCGCCGCCGGGCAATGCGGCGTGGTCAAGGTCATCGTCACCTCGACGCTGCCGTCGGCGCCGACATCGAGCCCGTAGATCAGGCCGAGCTCGTAGATGTTCACCGGGATCTCGGGGTCGTAGACGCCGCGCAGCGCCTCGATCACCCGCTCCTCGAGGCTGGCGCCGCCCGCCGCCGCCAGATCGCGAGCCTCGTTGCCGGTGCCGAGGTCGGCCATCGCCGCGCTACTCCGTCTTGACCGGCTGGCGCGCGCCCTCGAGGGCGGCGACCAGGGTGTGCCAGGGCAGCGTCGCGCACTTCACCCGCACCGGGAACTCGTGCACGCCGGCGAACACCGCCAGCCGGTCGAGCTCCTCGACCACCTCGCCCTCGCCGGTCACCAGGTCGTGGAAGCGCGCGAACAGCTCGCGCACCTCGGCCTCGCTCCTGCCCTTGACCGCCTCGGTCATCAGCGAGGCCGAGGCCTTGGAAATGGCGCAGCCGTCACCCTCGAAGGCGGCGTCGCGGATGATGCCGTCGGCGATCACCAGATAGACGCGCACGCGGTCGCCGCAGAGCGGGTTGTGGCCGTCGGCCTGGCGGTTGGCCGCCGCCGGGCGGCCGAAATTGCGCGGCCGCTTGCTGTGGTCGAGGATCACCTCCTGGTAGAGCTCGCGCAGGTCCGACATCAGCCGAAGATCTCCATGACGCGGCGCAGGCCGGCGATGAGCGCGTCGACGTCGGCGCGCGTGTTGTAGAGCCCGAACGAGGCGCGCACCGTCGCCGGCACGCCGAATCGGTCCATCACCGGCTGGGCGCAGTGGTGCCCGGCGCGCACGGCCACCCCCTCGCGGTCGAGAATGGTGCCGACGTCGTGCGGGTGCACGCCCTCGACGACGAACGAGATCACCGCCGACTTGTCCGCGGCGGTGCCGATGATGCGCACGCTGTTGAGCTCGGCGAGGCGGCGGGTGGCGTAGGCGAGCAGGTCGCGCTCGTGCGCGCCGATCGCCGCGAAGCCCAGCCCGGTGACGTAGTCGATCGCGGCGCCGAGGCCGATGGCGCCGGCGATGTGCGGGGTGCCGGCCTCGAACTTGTGCGGCAGATCGGCATATTCGGTGCGCTCGAAGGTGACCGAGCGGATCATGTCGCCGCCGCCCTGCCAGGGCGGCATCGCCTCGAGCAGCTCGGCCTTGCCGTAGAGCGCGCCGATGCCGGTCGGGCCGTAGAGCTTGTGGCCGGAGAAGACGTAGAAGTCGCAGT
>CAYTWJ010000055.1:0-13098 GCA_964442055.1 uncultured Rhodospirillaceae bacterium
GCCGGCTTCGGCCCGTTCCGCAACTCGCTCCGCGACACGGCGGCGCGCACGCTGGCGCTGGCCGGCGGCCTGGCGCTGGCGCTGCCGGGCGGGGCGTGGATCGGCATCGACACCCTCGGCCTCGCCGCAATCGGCGCCGCGCTCACCACCGCCGCCTTCGCGCTGATGCGCGCCGGCGGCCGGGGCGCCGCCGTGCTGACGCCGGAGCCGCTGCCATGAGCGGCGCGCGCCGCCGTCGCCCGACCCTAACGACGAAAACAACAGGGAGATTCGCCATGAGACCGCTCGCCACTCTTGCCGCCGCGCTCGCTCTTGCCGCCGGCGCGGCCCACGCCCAGACCAAGCTGCCCGACACCCTCGCCTGGACCGCCTACGACGTCGGCTCGGGCGGCTACAACCAGTCGGTCGCCATCGGCAACGCGCTCAAGCAGAAGATGGGCGTCAACCTGCGCGTGCTGCCGGGCAAGAACGACATCTCGCGCACGCTGCCGCTGAAGGAGAACAAGGTGCACTTCTCCGCCAACGGCGTCGGCGGCACCTACCTGGCGCAGGAGGGCGTGTTCGAGTTCGGCGCCCGCGACTGGGGCCCGCAGCCGGTGCGGGCGCTGCTGCTCAACAACTCGGATGCGCTGCTCACCATCGTCACCGCCAAGGACGCCAATATCCGCACCATCGCCGACATCAAGGGCAAGCGGGTCGCCTGGGTCGTCGGCGCGCCCTCGCTCAACCAGAACATCACCGCGCTGCTGGCCTTCGCCAAGCTGACCTGGAACGACGTGACCAAGGTCGAGTTCGGCGGCTTCGGCGCGGCGATGAACGGCATCATTGCGAACCAGGTCGACGCCGCGTTCGCCTCGACCATCTCGGGCAACGCCTACCAGATCGCCGCCTCGCCGCGCGGCATCCAGTATCCGATCTTCCCGCACAGCGACAAGGAAGGCTGGGCGCGGGTGCGCAAGATCGCGCCCTTCTTCGTCCCCTACATGGGCACCGAGGGCGCCGAGATGTCGAAGGACAAGCCCGTCGAGGCGGCGACCTATCCCTACCCGATCCTGATCGCCTATGCCGGGCAGGACGCCGGCCTGGTCCATGCCATGACCAAGGCGATGGTCGAGCTCTTCGCCGACTACAAGGACGGGGCGCCGGGCAACAACGGCTGGGACCTCAAGCGCCAGATCTTCGACTGGGCGGTGCCGTTCCACGACGGCGCCATCCGCTATTTCAAGGAGATCAAGGTCTGGAAGCCCGAGCACCAGGCGCACAACGACCGCCTGCTCGCCCGCCAGAAGGTGCTGGCCGAGGCCTGGGCGGCGCAGCTCAAGGACGCGCCGGCCGACGACGCCGCCTTCGCCAAGGCCTGGATGAAGCGGCGCGCCGAGGCCCTGCTCAAGGCCGGCATGGAGCCGGTGCAGACGGAATGGTGAGCGGCGCCACGCGGCCGCGCTGACGGCGGGTCAGCCCGCCGCCGGTTGCGGCCGCGGCGGCCGGACGCGCACGAACAGGGCGGCGAGGATCGCCAAATTGAGGGCGCCGGCCGCCACCGCCGCGCCATAGGAGGCGAGGTAGCTGCCGGTAAGGTCGTAGAGCAGGCCGGCCTGCAGGCCGCCGAGCCCCATGCCGAACCAGCCGAACATCACCACGATGGCGACGGCGAAACCGAAATGGCGCGCCGGAACGAGCTCGCGCGTGGTCAGGATCAGCGAGGTCATCACCCCGGCATAGGCGAGGCCGAACAGCACCGACATGGCATAGAAGCCGCGCACGCTGTCGAGCTGGACGAACCAGAAGACCAGCAGCGTCTGCCCCAGCGAGGTCAGCATGTAGGCGCGCAGCCCGCCGATGCGGTCGGCCAGCCGGCCGATCAGGATGCGGCCGACCGCGCCGGCCACCATGATGATGGCGAGCACCACGGCGCCGGTTTCCGGCGCGAAGCCGAGGTCGGAGACCAGCGCCACGACGTGGACGATCGGCACCGCCATGCAGACGCAGCAGAACACCGCCGCGGCGCTGACCCAGGCGGTGGCGACGGCCGGGGCGAGCGGCGCCGGCAGGTCGGGTGGCGCGCCGATGCCGGCGCCGATGGCCGGCGCTTCGCCCGGCGGCTCGCGAAAGAGCAGCACCAGCGGCAGGCCGGCGGCGATGCTGAGGATCCCGAGGCCGAGAAACGCCGCGCGCCAGTCGTAGGCGACGATGAGCCAGCCGGCGAGCAGCGGCACCAGGCCCTGGCCGACCGCGCCGCCGGCTGTGACGATGCCGATGGCGAGCCCGCGGTTGGGCCCGAACCAGCGCGAGACGTTGGCCAGCACCGGCGCCGACAGCGCGCCGAAGCCGAGGCCGCCGAGCAGCGCGTAGAGCGCGTAGAGCTGCCACAGCGCCTCGAGCCAGTTCAGCGCGAGGAAGGGCAGGCCGAGCATGACCGCGCCGAAGACCGCGATCGGGCGGGTCGGCACGCGGTCGGCCAGCCGGCCGAAGGGCACGCCCAGCACGGCGGTGGCCGCGGTGCCCAGGGTGTAGGCGAAGGAGACCTCGCCGCGGCTCCAGCCGAACTCGGCGGCGAGCGGCTTCAGGAACACCGCGACGCTCGCCAGCGCGCCGAAGCCGAGCGCGGCGGTGACGCCGGCGGCGACGACGATGACCCATCCGTTGGCGGGCTCGCGGCCCGCCGCGGCGAAAGCCGTCATGGGCGGCCCCCGGTTGCGGTCTCGGGCGACACCGCAACCGGGCGCCGCCGACCGCGCCTGCTTAGCAGGAAACGGTCGCGGCGGCCAACCCCGCCGCCGGTTCAGCGCGTCGCCAAGAGCGCCTTGAGCCGGTAGATGAGTTCCAGCGCCTGGCGCGGCGTGAGCTCGTCGGCCTGCACCGCGGCGAGCAGCGTCTCGATCTCGGAATCGCGCTGGCCGTGGCGCGGTGCGGCGCGCGCCGCCGAGAAGAGCGGCAGGTCGTCGACCAGCTTGCCCACCGCCCCCGACTGGCCCGACTGCTCGAGCGCCGCCAGCACCTCCTCGGCGCGGGCGACCACCGCCGCCGGCAGGCCGGCGAGCCGCGCCACCTGGATGCCGTAGGAGCGGTCGGCGGCGCCCGGCGCCACCTCGTGCAGGAACACCACCTGGCCCTGCCATTCCTTGATGCGCATGGTGCGGTTGGCGAGCGCCGGCAGCCGCTCGGCCAGCGCGGTCAGCTCGTGATAGTGGGTGGCGAACAGCGCCCGGCAGCGGTTGACCTCGTGCAGGTGCTCGACCGCCGCCCAGGCGATGGAGAGGCCGTCGAAGGTGGCGGTGCCGCGGCCGATCTCGTCGAGGATGACCAGCGCCCGCGGCCCCGCCTGGTTGAGGATCGCCGCGGTCTCGACCATCTCGACCATGAAGGTCGAGCGGCCGCGCGCGAGGTCGTCGGCGGCGCCGACGCGGCTGAACAGGCGGTCGACCACGCCGATGCGCGCCTCGGCCGCCGGCACGAAGCTGCCGGCCTGGGCGAGCACGGCGATGAGCGCGTTCTGGCGCAGGAAGGTGCTTTTGCCGGCCATGTTGGGACCGGTGAGCAGCCACAGGCGGTTGCCCTCGGCGAGGTCGCAGTCGTTGGCGACGAAGGCGCCGGCGCCCTCGGCCTTGAGCGCGGCCTCGACCACGGGATGGCGGCCGCCGCGCACCAGGAAGTCGCGGCTCGGATCGACCTCGGGCCGGCACCAGGCGGCGGCGGCGGCGAGCTCGGCCAGCGCGGCGGCGACGTCGAGCGCGGCGGCCGCCTCGGCCGCGCGGCCGATCCCGGCGGCCTCCGCCGCGACCGCGCCGACCAGCTCGGCGAAGAGCTCGAGCTCGAGGGCGAGCGCGCGCGCCGCCGCCTGGCCGATGCGCGATTCGAGCTCGCCGAGCTCGACGGTGGCGTAGCGCACCGCGCCGGCCATGGTCTGGCGATGGATGAAGCGCGCGTCCATCCGCTCGGCGTGGCGCTGCGTCACCTCGACGTAGTAGCCGAGCACGTTGTTGTGGCGGATCTTCAGCCCGGCGACGCCGGTCTCGTCGGCGTAGCGCGCCTGCAGCGCGGCGATGTGGCGCCGGCTCTCGTCGCGCAGGTCGCGCAGCTCGTCGAGCTCGGGCCGGCAGCCGGCGGCGATGAAGCCGCCGTCGCGGGAGAAGAGCGGCAGTTCGGGGGCGAGCGCGCGCGCGAGCTTGTCGACCAGCGCGACGTGCTCGCCGAGCTCGCGCGCCGCCGCTTCGAGCCCCGCCGGCAGCGGCGCGCGCGCCGCCTTCAAGAGCTCGCGCATCGCGCGGGCCGATTTCAGCCCGTCGCGGATCGCGGCGAGGTCGCGCGGGCCGCCGCGGCCGAGCGTGAGGCGCGACAGCGCGCGGGCGATGTCGGGCATGCCGCGCAGGGCCGCGCGCAAGGCCGCGCGCAAATCCGCCGCGTCGACGAGGCACGACACCATGTCGAGGCGCGCCGCGATCGGGCCTGGGTCGGTCAACGGCGCGGCCAGCCGCGCGGCGAGGAGCCGCGCCCCGGCGCCGGTCAGCGTGCGGTCGATGACGGCGAGCAGCGAGCCGGCGCGCCCGCCGGCCAGGCTCTCGGTCAGCTCGAGGTTGCGCCGCGTCGCCGCGTCGATGGTCATCACCGCCTCGGGCGCGAGCTGGGCGGGCGGCTTGAGCTCGGGCCGCCGGCCCTTCTGCGTCAGCTCGACATAGTCGACCAGCGCGCCGGCCGCGGCGAGCTCGGCGCGGGCGAAGGCGCCGAAGGCGTCGAGCGCGGCGACGGCGAAGGTCTCCTTCAGCCGCCGCTCGCCCGCCTGGCTGTCGAAGCGCGAGCCCGGCAGCGGCGTCAGGCGCGCCCGCCAATCGGCGAGCGGCTCGGCGAGTTCGGGCTGGGCCAGCAGGCTCTCCGGCACGATCAGCTCGCCCGGGCCGATGCGGGCGAGATCGGCGGCGAGGCGCTCGGACGCGGTGACACCGACCAGGAAATCGCCGGTCGACATGTCGAGCCAGGCCAGCGCCAGGCGACCGTCGGCGCGGGCCAGCCCGGCAAGGAAGTTGTGGGCGCGCGCGTCGAGCAGCGAATCCTCGGTCAGCGTGCCCGGCGTGACCAGCCGCACCACCTCGCGCGCCACCACCGCCTTCGAGCCGCGCTTCCTCGCCTCGGCCGGGTCCTCGACCTGCTCGCAGACCGCGACCTTGTGGCCGGCGCGGATCAGGCGGGCGAGATAGAGGTCGGCGGCGTGCACCGGCACGCCGCACATCGGGATGTCGGCGCCCTCGTGCCGGCCGCGCCGGGTCAGGGTGATGTCGAGCGCCGCCGCGGCGCGCACCGCGTCGTCGAAGAAGAGCTCGTAGAAATCCCCCATCCGGTAGAAGAGCAGCACGTCGGGGTATTGCCCCTTGATCGCCAGGTACTGGGCGATCATCGGCGAGGCGCCGTCGCGCGCCGCTGCCGGCTCGGCGGCCGCCGGCGCCGCTTCGGGCAACGGGGCGCGGGACAGCGGGCGGGACATGGCGGCCAAGGTAGCACAAAGGCCGCATTTGTCAGGGCCCCGGCCGGCGCCCTACAATCGCCGAACGGCTGACGCCGGCCGCCTGGCCGAGCCCGCAGCAGACGGGCAGACCCGGCGACGGGAGGACAATTGGTATGCACCGCACCATGAGCGAGCCCAAGGACACCAAGTTCGACAGCATCTACGACGAGGCGCTGCAATTCCATGCGCGCGGCCGGCCCGGCAAGTTCGAGGTCACGCCGACCAAGCCGGTCGCCACCCAGCGCGACCTCTCGCTCGCCTACAGCCCCGGCGTCGCCGCCCCCTGCCTCGCCATCCAGCGCCGCCCCGACGAGGCCTACGACTACACCAACCGCGGCAACATGGTGGCGGTGATCTCGAACGGCACCGCCGTGCTCGGCCTGGGCAATCTCGGCGCGCTGGCCTCGAAGCCGGTGATGGAGGGCAAGGCGGTGCTGTTCAAGCGCTTCGCCGACGTCGATTCCATCGACCTCGAGGTCGCCACCGAGGACGTCGACGAGATCGTCAACTGCGTGCGCTTCCTCGGCCCCTCCTTCGGCGGCATCAACCTCGAGGACATCAGGGCGCCCGAATGCTTCATCATCGAGCAGCGGCTGCGCGAGGTGATGGATATCCCGGTCTTCCACGACGACCAGCACGGCACCGCGATCATCGCCGCCGCCGGCCTGATCAACGCGCTCGACCTGACCGGCCGCAAGCTCGCCGACATCCGCATGGTGGTCAACGGCGCCGGCGCCGCCGGCATCGCCTGCCTGGAGCTGCTCAAGGCGATGGGGCTGCCGCACGACAACGCCGTCCTCTGCGACACCAAGGGCGTCATCTACAAGGGCCGCAGCGAGGGCATGAACCAGTGGAAGTCGGCGCACGCCGCCGAGACCCCGGCGCGCACGCTGCTCGACGCGATGAAGGGCGCCGACGTGGTCTTCGGCCTGTCGGTCAAGGGGGCGATCACCGCCGACATGGTGCGGGCGATGGCGGCCAAGCCGATCATCTTCGCCATGGCCAATCCCGATCCCGAGATCACCCCGGAGGAGGTCGCGGCGACGCGCGGCGATGCCATCGTCGCCACCGGACGGTCGGACTATCCCAACCAGGTCAACAACGTGCTCGGCTTCCCCTACATCTTCCGCGGGGCGCTGGACGTGCGGGCGTCGACCATCAACGACGCGATGAAGATCGCCGCCGCCGAGACCATCGCCCGGCTGGCGCGCGAGGACGTGCCCGACGAGGTCGCCGCCGCCTACAAGGGCGAGCGGCCGCATTACGGGCCGGGCTACATCATCCCGGTGCCGTTCGACCCGCGGCTGATCGTCGAGGTGCCGCTGGCGGTGGCGCGCGCGGCGATGGATTCGGGCGTCGCCCGGCGGCCGATCATCGACCTCAACGCCTATCGCAACGAGCTGCGCGCCCGCCTCGACCCGACCGTCGGCACGCTGCAGATCATCCTCGACCAGGTGCAGGCGAACCCCAAGCGCGTGGTCTTCGCCGAGGGCGAGGAGGAGAAGGTGATCCGCGCCGCGCTCGCCTTCCGCAACGCCGGCTACGGCACGCCGGTGCTGGTCGGCCGCGAGGAGCGCATCCGCGAGACCATGCAGCGCATCGGCCTCAACAATCTCGACGGCGTCGAGACGATGAACGCGCGGCTCAGCCGGCACAACAAGCGCTATACCGACTTCCTCTACCAGCGGCTGCAGCGCCGCGGCGCGCTCTACCGCGACTGCCAGCGCCTGGTCAACCAGGACCGCAACGTCTTCGGCGCCTGCATGGTGGCGCTCGACGACGCCGACGCCCTGGTCACCGGCGTCACCCGCTCCTGGGCCACCACCTTCGACGAGGTGCGGCGCGTCATCGATCCGCGCCCGGGGGCGCGCGTCTTCGGCCTCTCGATCATGGTCGCGCGCGGGCGCACCGTGTTCATGTCCGACACCACGGTGCACGAGCTGCCGAGTCCCGAGGAGCTGGCCGACATCGCGGTGCAGACCGCGGCGGTGGCGCGCGGCATGGGCCACGAGCCGCGCGTGGCGCTGCTGTCCTTCTCCAACTTCGGCAACCCGATGCGCGAGAAGGCCGACCGCATCCGCGAGGCGATGCGCGTGCTCGATTCGCGCGAGCTCGACTTCGAGTACGACGGCGAGATGTCCGCCGACGTCGCCCTCAACCCCGAGTTGATGAAGCTCTATCCCTTCTGCCGCCTGTCGGGGCCGGCCAACGTGCTGATCATGCCGGCGCTGCACACCGCCAACATCGGCTCGAAGATGCTGCAGGTGCTGGGCGGGGGCACGGCGGTGGGACCGCTCCTGATCGGCCTGCAGAAGCCGGTGCAGATCGTCGAGATGGGCGCCACCGTCTCCGACATCGTCAACATGGCGGCGCTGGCCGCCTACAGCGCCCGCTGAAGCGCCGGCGGGACGGGAATTGCCCGGCCGCGCTTGACTTTAGCCGGTCGGTCCGGCACCGTCGGCGGCAACGACGATACACCCGCCGGCCAACGGCGGGACGCCGCGCCGGGCGCGGCGCGCGCTTCATGACCAGGGAGAAAACGCATGGCCTCTTCACACCTCAAAGGCATGATTCTGGGCGCTCTGGCGGCGGGCGCGTTCGCCGTCGCGGCGCAGGCGCAGGGCACGGTCAAGCTCGTCTACATCGACCCGCTGTCGGGCCCGATGGCGGCGATCGGCGACCACGGCCTCAAGCATCTCAACTATCTGGCCGACAAGCAGAACGCGGCCGGCGGCGTCAACGGCAAGAAGATCGAGATCATTGGCCTCGACAACAAGCTCAACCCGCAGGAGAGCCTGGTCCAGGTGCAGAAGGCGATCGACCAGGGCGCGCGCTACATCATCCAGGGCAACGGCTCGCTGGTGGCGGCGGCGCTGGTCGACTTCGCCGGCAAGCACAACGAGCGCAACCCGGACAAGGCGTTCCTCTACCTCAACTACGCCGCGGTCGACCCGGTGCTGACCAACGACAAGTGCAACTTCTGGCACTTCCGCTGGGACGCGCATTCCGACGTGAAGATGGAAGCGCTGACCAACTACATGAAGGACAACAAGAACATCAAGAAGGTGTACCTGATCAACCAGGACTACTCCTTCGGCAAGGCGGTGCAGGCCGGCGCCAACGCGATGATCAAGGCCAAGCGGCCCGACATCCAGATCGTCGGCGACGAGCTGCACCCGCTGGCCAAGATCACCGACTTCGCGCCCTACGTCGCCAAGATCAAGGCCTCGGGCGCCGATTCGGTGGTCACCGGCAACTGGGGCACCGACATCTCGCTGCTGCTCAAGGCCGCGGCCGAGGCCGGCCTCAACGTCAACTGGTACACCTACTATGCCGGCGGCGCCGGCGGCCCGACCGCGATCAAGCAGACCGGGCTCGACCACCGCGTCTTCGCCATCGGCGAGGGCTTCGCCAACATCCCGAACGCGCCCTCGCAGAAAGAGGAAGAGGTCTTCCGCGGCAAGTTCGCGGGCCTCGGCATCTGGTATCCGCGCATGTTCAACATGTTCGAGATGCTGGTGGCGGCGATGAAGCAGGCCAAGTCGGACGACCCGGTCAAGGTCGGCAAGGCGCTCGAGGCGATGAAGCACAAGACGCACAACGGCGGCGAGGGCTTCATGCGCAAGGACGACCACCAGTTCTTCCAGAACATGTACATCGCCTCGTTCGGCTCGCTGTCGGGCGCGGCCGAGAAGTTCGACGAGGAAAAGACCGGCTGGGGCTGGCGCCTGATCGCCACCATCCCGACCGACAAGACGGTGGTCCCGACCAGCTGCAAGATGGACCGTCCGAGCTGAACCCTGAGGCCCGGCGTCACGGGGCATCGCGCCCCGTGACGCCGTATCTTCCGCGCCAAGTCCCGCGGCCATGCTCGAACTGGTGATCTTCTCGACGCTGAACGGCGTGCTCTACGGCATGCTGCTGTTCCTGCTGGCCAGCGGCCTGACGCTGATCTTCAGCATGATGGGCGTGCTCAACTTCGCCCATGCCAGCTTCTACATGCTGGGCGCCTATTTCGGCTTCCAGATCGCGCAGTGGACCGGCTTCTTCCCCGGCCTGGTGGTGGCGCCGCTGCTGATCGGCGGGATCGGCGCGCTGGTCGAGCGCTACGGGCTCAGAACCGTGCACCGGCACGGCCACGTCGCCGAGCTTTTGTTCACCTTCGGCCTCGCCTTCGTCGTCGAGGAAGTGGTGCAGATGGTATGGGGCCGGCTGCCGGTCGACTACCGCGTGCCGCCGGCGCTCGACTTCTCCGCCTTCACCCTGTTCGAGACCACCTACCCGGCCTTCCGCCTCTTCATGCTGCTGATCTCGGTGGCGATCTTCGTCTTCCTGCTGATCGTGCTGACGCGCACCCGCATCGGCCTGATCATCCAGGCGGCGCTGACCCACCCGAACATGGTGGCGATGCTCGGCCACGACGTGCCCAAGGTCTTCATGCTGGTCTTCGGCGCCGGCTGCGCGCTCGCCGCCATCGCCGGCGTCATCGCCGGGCCGGCGCTGATCACCTCGCCCGGCATGGCCGGGGCGCTGGGGCCGATCCTGTTCGTGGTGGTGGTGTTCGGCGGCCTCGGCTCGCTCTCCGGCGCCTTCATCGCCAGCCTGCTGATCGGCCTGATCCAGACCTTCGCCGTCGCCGTCAACGTCTCGATCGCCGACATCTTCGCCTGGGCGGGCGTGGCGGCCGAGGCGCGCGGCCTGCTCGCCGACCTGTGGAAGGTGACGGTGGCGCAGATCGCCCCGATCATCCCCTACCTGATGCTGGTGCTGATCCTCATCTTCCGGCCGACCGGCCTGATGGGGACGCGCGAGACATGACCGAGCTCGGCGCGCGCGCCGGCGTCGGCAACGGGCTCGCCGCCCTGCGCGGCTCGTTGCGCGGCTGGGGCATCTGGATCGCCACCGGCGCGCTGTTCCTGCTGCTGCCGCAGCTGCTCGGCTCGGGCGCGGCGCTGACCAAGATGTCGCTGATGGGCATCATGATCGTGTTCGCGCTGAGCTACAACATGCTGCTCGGTCAAAGCGGCATGCTGAGCTTCGGCCACGCGGTCTATTACGGCCTCGGCGGCTTCTTCGCGGTGCACGCGATGAACATCGTCGCCGCCCAGAAGCTGCCGCTGCCGGTGGCGCTGCTGCCGCTGGTCGGCGGGCTGGCCGGGCTCGCTTTCGGCATCGTCTTCGGCTCGGTCTCGACCCGGCGCGCCGGCACCGCCTTCGCCATGATCTCGCTCGGCATCGGCGAGCTGGTGGCGGCGAGCTCGCTGATCCTGCAGGGCTTCTTCGGCGGCGAGGAGGGCATCTCGACCAACCGCACCAAGGGCCTGCGCCTGTTCGAGCTCAGCTTCGGCCCGCAGATCCAGGTCTACTACCTGATCGCCGCCTGGTGCTTCGTCTGCATCCTCGCCATGTACGCGATCACCCGCACGCCGTTCGGGCGCATGTGCAACGCCGTGCGCGACAACCCCGAGCGGGCCGAGTTCATCGGCTACGCCACCCAGCGGGTGCGCTTCATCTCGTTCTCGCTCGCCGGCTTCTTCGCCGGCGTGGCCGGCGGCCTGGCGGCGATCAACTTCGAGATCATGACCGCGGCCAATGTCGGCGCCACGACCTCGGGCGCGGTGCTGCTGATGACCTATATCGGCGGCGTCGGCCATTTCGCCGGGCCGATCATCGGCGCGGTGCTGATCACGCTGCTGAGCGTGTCGCTGAGCGACATCACCTCGGCCTGGCTGCTCTATCTCGGCACCTTCTTCATCCTGATGGTGATGTTCGCCCCCGGCGGCATCGCCGGCCTCCTGATGATGCACGAGCCGCTGCTGCGCGCACGCGTGATCGGGCGGCTGCTGCCGGCCTACCTGCGCGCCGCCGGGCCGGCGGCGCTGTTGCTGCTCGGCATCGTGCTGGTGATCGAGACCGCCTATTACCTGTCGCTGCACGCCGCCGCCGAGGGGCCGACGATGCGCGTGTTCGGGGTCGGCTACGATTCGGCCTCGTGGCTGAGCTGGACGGTCATCGCCGCGGTGCTGGCCGCCGGCATCTGGCTGTTCCGCCGCAGCCTGCCGGGCGTCGCCGCCGCCTGGGGCGCGGCCAGCGAGGCGATGAAGCAGCGGATCGCGCGATGAGCCCGCCGGCGCTCCAGCTCGTCGACCTGCACAAGAGCTTCGGCGCGACGCCGATCATCCGCGGCGTCACGCTCGACATCGCCAAGGGCGAGCGCCACGCCATCATCGGCCCCAACGGCGCCGGCAAGTCGACGCTCTTCCACCTGATCAGCGGCCGCTTCCCGCCGACCGCGGGCGAGATCCGCCTGAACGGCGAGGCGATCACCGGCCGGCCGCCCTATGCCATCAACCGGCTCGGCCTGAGCCGCTCGTTCCAGGTCACCAACATCTTCCCGCGCCTCTCGGTGTTCGAGAACGTGCGCTGCGGCCTCTTGTGGTCGCTCGGCTACAAGTATTCGTTCTGGCACGCGGTCGACCGGCTTGGCGACGCGCGCGAGCGCGCCGAGGCGGTGCTCGAGCAGATCAACCTGGCGCAGCGGCGCCACGTGCCGGCCGGGGTGCTGACCTACGCCGAGCAGCGCGCGCTCGAGATCGGCATCGCCATCGCCGGCGGCGCCGAGGTGATCATGCTCGACGAGCCGACCGCCGGCATGAGCCGCTCCGAGACCGACCACGTCGTCGCGCTGATCCGCGAGGTCACTGCCGGCAAGACGCTGGTCATGGTCGAGCACGACATGAGCGTGGTGTTCAACATCGCCGACCGCATCTCGGTGCTGGTCTACGGCCAGATCATCGCCTCCGACAGCCCTGAGCGCATCCGCTCCAACAAGGCGGTGCAGGAAGCCTATCTCGGCACGGAGCAGCATTGATGCTGGAGGTGCGCGACCTGCACGCCTATTACGGCAAGAGCCACATCCTGCACGGCGTCACCTTCGAGGTCGGCGAGGGCGAGATCGTCAGCCTGCTCGGGCGCAACGGGGTCGGGCGCACCACCACCATCAAGGCGATCATGGGCGACGTGCCGCCGGAGGGCTCCATCCGCTTCCGCGGCGAGCAGATCGCCGGGCTGAAGCCGCACCAGATCGCGCGCAAGGGCCTGGGCTACGTGCCCGAGAACCGCGACATCTTCCCGACGCTCACCGTGCGCGAGAACCTGATCCTCGGCCAGAAGGCGGCCAAGCAGGCCGGGCGCTGGAGCATGGACGACATGTTCGGGCTGTTCCCGCGCCTCAAGGAGCGGGCCGACACGCCGGGCGGCGTGCTCTCGGGCGGCGAGCAGCAGATGCTGACCATCTGCCGCACGCTGATGGGCGACCCCGACCTGATCATGATCGACGAGCCGACCGAGGGCCTGGCGCCGATGATGGTCGAGCTGGTCGCCGGCCTGCTCGAGCAGATCGCCGGGCGCGGCATCTCGATCCTGCTGGTCGAGCAGAAGCTGACCATCGCGCTGAAGATCTCGCACCGGCTCTACGTCATGGGCCACGGCCAGATGGTCTTCGAGGGCACGCCGGCCGACCTCGCGGCCAATGCGGCGATCCGCAAGGAATGGCTGGAAGTGTGAGGCGCCGCTAGTGGTGCCGATGCAACGGCGGGGGC